>NZ_JAQUAL010000101.1:0-11587 GCF_028687295.1 Simplicispira sp. | reverse complement strand
CCCCTTCTGGGCGTGCCGAGAAGCGCAGCGCCGGGCGGATCAGGGCCGCGCGCTGTTTGAGCCGAAGGCGAGTTTGCGCGGCCCCCGCCCGGCGTGAGCATCGCAGGTTGCCCCGCTGCGCAGCAGCGGGGTCACGCACAGCAGGGTCGCCTTTTCTTTGCTTACTTTCTTTTGGCGAAGCAAAAGAAAGTGAGTCGCCCGCCGGGGCGAGTCCCGGCTCCCGCCCTCAGCAAAAAGCCAAAAACCCAAAAACCCAAAAACCCAAAAACCCAAAAACCCAAAAACCCAAAAACCCAAAAACCCAAAACTCACCCCAACACAGGCACCGGATACGTCCCTGGCAGCAAGATAGAGTCGTCCACCGTGTTGATATCGGTACGGCCACAAAACGCCATGGTCGTATCCAGCTCCTTGTGGATGATTTGCAGCGCGCGGGTCACGCCCGCCTCGCCAAACGCACCCAGGCCGTACAAAAAGCTGCGCCCGATCAGCGTGCCGCGTGCGCCCAGCGCCCGTGCCTTGAGCACGTCCTGGCCACTGCGGATGCCGCCATCCATCCACACTTCAATATCGCGGCCCACGGCCTGAACGATGTCGGGCAGCGCCCGGATGGACGACGGCGCGCCATCGAGCTGGCGCCCGCCGTGGTTGCTGACCACCAGCGCATCAGCGCCGCTGTCAGCAGCCAGGCGCGCGTCTTCCGCGTCCATGATGCCCTTGAGGATGAGCTTGCCGCCCCAGCGCTTTTTGATCCACTCCACGTCGCCCCAGTTGAGTTCGGGGTCGAACTGCTCGGCCGTCCACGACGACAGCGACGACAAATCGCCCACGCCCTTGGCATGGCCGACGATGTTGCCAAAGCTGCGCCGCCGGGTGCCCAGCATCCCCAGGCACCAGCGCGGCTTGGTGGCCAGGTTGATGAGGTTGGCCAGCGTGGGCTTAGGCGGCGTGGAGAGGCCGTTTTTGATGTCCTTGTGGCGCTGGCCCAGGATTTGCAAATCCAGCGTCAGTTGCAGCGCGGTGCAGCCAGCGGCTTTGGCGCGGTCGATCAGGCGCTCGATGAAATCGCGGTCGCGCATCACGTAGAGCTGGAACCAGAAGCCCGGCCCGGCGTGCTGGGCCACATCTTCAATCGAGCAAATGCTCATGGTCGAGAGCGTGAAGGGCACGCCAAAATTGCGCGCCGCGCGGGCGGCCAGGATTTCGCCGTCGGCGTGCTGCATGCCCGTGAGGCCGGTGGGCGCAATGGCCACCGGCATGGCCACGTCCTGGCCAACCAGGGTGGTGCGTGTGCTGCGCCCGGTCATGTTCACGGCCACACGCTGGCGCAGCTGGATGGGGGCAAAGTCGGCCTCGTTGGCGCGGTAGGTGCCCTGGGTGTAGGAACCCGAGTCGGCGTAGTCGTAGAACATGCGCGGCACGCGGCGCTGGGCCACAACACGCAGGTCTTCGATGCAGGTGATTTTGGACAGATCGGTCACGGAAAATTCCTTGGCAAGGGGGTGAGCTGGCGGCCATGGTAGGCAGCCGGGGGCGGCGCGGCCATCAAAATAATTTCTGCCGGGATGCAACAAATTTCC
Source organism: Simplicispira sp. (assembly GCF_028687295.1). Lineage (NCBI taxonomy): Bacteria > Pseudomonadati > Pseudomonadota > Betaproteobacteria > Burkholderiales > Comamonadaceae > Simplicispira > Simplicispira sp. The sequence continues at coordinate 10,007 of NZ_JAQUAL010000101.1, read as the reverse complement.
AGGCGCTGCCAGATTCGCTTCTGGTTTGGATGCCAAAAGTGGCTGCATCGCCCGCTGGTATTGCGCCAGCAGCTACGCTTTCAGGAGCAAACCATCTGCCTCAGAGCGATGCCGGGGCCACGCGCTCGTGCTCTGCACCATCGCTGGCATACAGGCGAAAATGCCCGCGCCCGCCGCGTTTGGCGGCGTACATGGCGGCATCGGCGTGGCGCGAGAGCGCTTCAAAGTTCTTGCCGTGCTGCGGAAACAGCGCAATGCCGCCACTGACGCCGACCCGCACGGTGTGCGCTGACAGCACAAAGTCGGGCACGCAGGTGGCCAGGATTTTTTCTGCCACCACGCCCACCTGATGGGTGTTCAGCAGGCCCGGCAGCAGCACCACAAACTCATCACCGCCCTGGCGGCACACGGTGTCGGACTGGCGCACGGCAGCGCGCAGGCGCCGCGCAAACTCCACCAGCAGCTGGTCGCCCACGTCGTGGCCGAGCTGGTCGTTGACCTGCTTGAAGCCATCGAGATCAAGGTACAGCACGGCCAGTATCTTGCCGTCGCGCTGCGCTTGCGCCAGCGCGTGGCGGGCACGGTCTTGCAGCAGCACGCGGTTGGGCAGGTCGGTGAGCGCGTCGTACTGCGCCAAGTGGGCCATGCGCTCGGCCATGGCCATGGTTTCGGTCACATCGTGCAGCACCATCACCGCGCCGGTGAGCTGGCCGTGGCGGTCGATGATGGGGCTGGCAGATTCCTCCACCTGAAAACGGCGCCCATCCTTGCGGTGCAGCACCACGCCGCGCGTGGGCCCGCAGGCAATGCGCGCTTGCAGCGCCAGGCGCAGCGGGCTGGGCTGGGTCTGGGCGCCGTTGGTCAGGTACAGCGGCGCTACGGTGTCGATGTCGCGGCCTGCGGCATCAAACGCCTGCCAACCGGTCATGCGCTCGGCCACGGGGTTGAGGTAGGTGATGTGGCCCTCGGCGTCGGTGCAGACCACGGCGTCGCCAATGGACTGCAGCGTCAGGCGCATGCGCTCTTTCTCGCGGAACAGCTCGTCTTCCATGCGCTTGCGCTCGGTGATGTCCGTGACCTGCGCAAAAATGCCGCGCACCTCGTCTTTTTCGTAGTCGGGGGTGTAGGAGACGTAGGTGTGGCGCACCTGGCCATCGGGGCTGATCAGGGTGCGCTCGAACAGCTGTTTCTGGCCCTGCAAGGCTTTTTGCAGGTAAGGCAGCACCAGGGCAAAGTCTTCTGCGCCCAGCATGTCGGCGGCGGGCATGCCGCGCATTTCTTCGGGCGATATGCCAAACCAGGTGTCGCTCACGCGGTTGGCAAAGCGGTTGCACAGCTCCCGATCCCAGTAGCTGACCATGGAGGGCAGGTTGTCCAGAATGGTTTGCAGGTCGTGCTGGGTCTGTTGCAGCTGGGCGCTGACATGCTGGCGCCGCTGCAACTCGCGCGCAAACAGCACGGCCAGCCCCATGCAGGCGGCCATCAGCACCAGCGCAAACACGCCCAGCAAGGCGGCGTTATGGCGCCAGTCGGCCATCACAGAGTCAACCGCCCGGGCCACATTGACCACCAGCGGGTAGTTGTTGATGTGCTGGAAGGCGTACATGCGCTCGACCCCATCGAGCACGGCAAAGCTGTTGAAGGTGCCGCTGGGCGCTGACTGCAAAGTGCGCATGTTGGCGGTGCCCGCCAGGGATTTGCCCACGTCCTCGTCGCCGTAAGGAAAGCGCGCCACCACGATGCCATCGGCGCGCAACAGGTTGATGCCACTTTGCAGCCCCAGTTGGGCCGAGGCAAACAGCTTGTTGAAATACGCCACCCGCAGTGCGCCTACCACCACCCCGGCCAGACGGCCATCGGCGTGGTAGTAACCACGGCTCAGGGGCAGAACAAACTGGCCGGTGATAGGGCTGCGCACGGGCTGGCCCACGTGCAATCCGGTATGGCTGCCCTGCTGAAACGCTTGCAATGACTCCGTGTAGGGCCAAGGGTGCAACTGTGTCGCAGCGGTGGCGTTGGGGCCAGACTCCAGCACCACCCGGCCCTGGGCATCCAGCACCCAGATGCCTTCAATGCCGTGCATCTCCAGTGAATAGTCAAACAGCACGCGATGGCGCAGCGCTGGCACCAGCGCCATGGTCTGCGCATCGCCCAGACCAGCGACCACGCCTTGCAAGGAGTGGTCAAACGCCTCTACGGTGGTGGCAATGGCCTGGCTGAGGGTGTGGGCAAGGTTGACGTTGTTGCGGGTGGCAAAGTGCCACTGGTTTTCGCGCATCGTCCAGATCGCATGCGCAAACAAGCCACCGATGCCCAGAGAGAGCAGCACGGCCAACAGAATGAGGCGATGGGCGATGGAGATGCGCACGGCAAGCAGGTTTTGAAACAATTTGCAAATTGTAAAAGGCAAGCCTTGGTGGGGCCTGACGTGCTACGGCGCCGCGCGCAGCCCGGCGCCGCGCACTTCGATGCGCACCTCGTCCAGCACAGTGCCCTGGGCATCGGTCAGTTGCAGCACATGGCGTCCTGGCCAGGGCGGCCAGGCCAGCTGCGCGCCCCGCCCCAGCCCCTTGCCATTGAGCCGCCAGCGCAGCGCATCGCCCGCCCCCGCCGCGTTGGCCGATGCGGCCAACTGCAGCCGCTGGCGCTGGGGCGGGATGTCGGGGTCCAGCGCCACGATGGTGCCGCTGGCAGGCGCACTGATGCGCACGGCAGACAGGTCGGGCATGCGCGCATTGGATTGAAAGCTTTTTTGGCCTGTAGCGCGCGCCGGATAAGCGCTACCAGCTCCCAAATCCATAGCAAACAACGCCTGCGATGTGCCGGGCAGAAACCACTCCGGGCGCGGCGCTTCCAGCCATCCGCCGTGGGGCGCGGGGCCAAAGCGCACTGCCGTGCGCACCAGCGCGGGCGGCGGCTGGGGCGCGCGGCTGGGCTGGCGCGCGTGCAGGTAGGCCATCACACTGGCCCAGATGGGAGCGGCGCCACTGCTGCCGCTGACATCGTGCATGGCCGCGCCGCTGGCATTGCCCACCCACACGCCCACGGTGTAGCGCTGCGACCAGCCCACGGCCCAGTTGTCGCGCATATCCTTGCTGGTGCCGGTTTTCACCGCCGTCCAAAAGCGCGTGGCCAGCACGCTGCTCAAGCCAAAAGTGCGGGCGCGGGCGTTGCCGTCCGCCAGGATGTCGCCCACGATGAAGGCGGCGCCCGCATCCAGCGCAGGGGTGAAAGCGGGCGCGGGCGCCGCCCCGGCCACCGGCAGCAGCGCCGGTGCCACCGGGCTGAATCGCCCGCCATTGGCCAGCACGCGGTAGGCATTGGTCAGGTGCAACAGCGGCACCTCGCTGCTGCCCAGCGCCAGGCTGTAGCCAAAGTAGCCACCGCTTTCGCGCAGCGGCAGGCCCAGCGCGCGCAGCTGGTCAAAAAACGCATCGGGCGACACCATGACCAGCGCCCGCACGGCGGGCACGTTGAGCGATGCGGCCAGCGCCGTGCGCACCGACACCCAGCCCTTGAACTGGCGGTCGTAGTTCTGCGGGATGTACAGCCCGCTGGCGGTGGGGATGTGCGCGCTCGAATCCTCGATCAGCGACGCCGCCGTGAGCCGCCGCTGGGCAATGGCCTGCCCGTACAAAAACGGCTTGAGCGTGGAGCCGGGCTGGCGCAGCGCCAGCACGCCATCGACCTCGGCGGCCTGGCTCAGGCTGCCCGACGAACCCACCCAGGCCAGCACCTGGCCGCTGGCGTTGTCCAGCACCACCAGCGCGCCGTCTTCGACGTTGCGCCCGTGCAGCTCGCGCAGGTGCTGGGTGAGCGTTTGCACGGCAAAGCGCTGCAGCGGCGCGCTCAGGGTGGAGGCCATGCGCGGGGGCAGCCCGGCCTGCGCCTGCTGCGCCAGCAGGCGGCGGGCAAAGTGCGGCGCCACGCCCTCGCTGGCGGCCCAGGCGCGGCGCTGCAACGCGCCCTCGGTGAACAGCGCCAGCGCATCGCACTCGACGCGCGTGGCCTGCACTGGCACAACCGCAGCACTGCCCTGCCCGCCCGGTAAGGCTTGCACGGCTGGCCTACCCACGCCCGCAGTCTGCATCTCGCGCAGCACACCGCAGGCACGCTGGGCCACCAGCGCAGGCCGGGCGTTGGGCGCACGCACCAGGGCGGCGGCCACGGCCGCCTCGCGCGCGTCCAGGCCATGGGCGGCTTTGCCAAACAGCGTGCGGCTCAGGGCGTCCAGGCCGACGATCTCGCCGCGAAACGGCACCAGGTTCAGGTAGGCCTCCAGAATCTGGTCTTTGCGCCAGCGCCGCTCCAGCACCTGCGCGGCCACGGTCTGGCCCAGCTTTTGCACCACCGTGCGCCCGCCCGGTCGCTGGCGCAAATCACCCATCTCCGGGCTATCGAGCAGGCCCGCCAGCTGCATGGTGATGGTGCTGGCGCCGCGCGTGCGCTGGTTCCACAAATTGCCCCAGGCCGCTGCCGACACACCGCGCCAGTCCACGCCGCTGTGCTCGTAAAAGCGCTTGTCTTCCGACAGCACCATGGCCTGGCGCAGCGCTGGAGACACATCGGCCAGCGCCAGCCACTGGCCCCGGCGCACGCTGGCGTCCTGGCGCAGGCGCTGCAACACCTCGCCCTCGCGCGAGAGCACCAGCACCTCAGAGGGGCGAAAATCGCGCTTTACCTCATCAAAACTGGGCAAAGCCCAAGCGGGGCCTGCGCCAAAAGCTATCAAAAACAGAGCAAGCCTGGACCACTGCATGGCCACTGCTTGGCCACTGCCCAGGCTGGTACGTCTCCCACACCGCTGCGGCATGTCAAACACTTTTCATCGTCTTTTTCACGGCATACATGTGCTCATCGGCCTGACGGATAAGCGCCTCGGCAGAGACAAATTCGTGGGGCCCGGTTTGCGCATAGCCGATGCTCAACTTCGGACTGCCTGGCTGCTGCGCAATCAACCCCAGAAGCTGCCCTTCCCAGCTATTTCGGGCCTGGGCCATTTGGCAGTTGGACATAATGACGCAGAACTCGTCACCCCCATAACGAAAGCAGTAATCATCCAGCCGGGTGGCGATTTTCAAGGCTTTGGCCACCATCTGCAAAACCTCATCCCCGCGCTGGTGTCCCTGGGTATCGTTGATGGCTTTGAAATCATTGACATCTATATAAACCATGGTCACATGCTCGTTGCGCCGCTGGGCTGCGCGCAACACACGCGTCAATGTCTCAATCAAATGCCGCCTGTTCAATAACCCTGTCAATGGATCGGTTCTGGAAAGCTCTTCAAGCTGCATGGTGCGCTCCCGGACTTTTTCTTCCAGCACACGGGCATATTGCTCAGACTTGTCTTTTGAAATCTCTATTTCGGAAATCAGACTCCGAATATAAGTATCAAAAACAAGCGATATATCGAACATGATCAGTTTTTGCAGCGCCTCTGTCACCCGCAATTTTTCGTCGGCATCGGGGATGATTTCCTGAATTAGCTGAAACAACAGCTTCATCAATGTCTGCACCGCAGTGAGGTACAACTTTGGCTCGACACCAATGCGCTTGTGAACCAGTCCGATGCGCAGCCGGTTATTGACATACTCCATGTCGTAATACCCACTGAACAGATCCATCACGTACCTGATTTGCGCACTGCACAGCCGCCCCAGTGTTTCCGAGTCACCAATCAGCAATGCAATCTCCGGCACAGCTGTTTGCATGTCATAAAACTGATCCACCAGCGCGCTGATGCGGGCCTCGATGTATGGCTTTGCGCCCTTGAGCGCGATCTCATCTGTATCCAGAATAGAGAAAAGCGCCTTTCGGCTACTGATCTCAAAATCAGTAATCCGCATTTGCTCAAGCAAGGATTGGTCGGTCTTTTTCATTCGCAAACCTCGACTTACGGATCAATAATGCCTCGCAGCCCAAACCATTGGCCCACTGCAGGCAGATTCGCTTGATTGCGGCGCCGACGCAGGCACTGCAACATAGCATGCAAAAGCGCCATGCCGGGATAAGCCACTTCTTGTCGGGCCCCGGCAGGACTGGGTAGCTGCCGCCACCATGGCAACAGCCTGACCCAGGCTCTACGGAGCGGCCACTACGCGCACGCGGGTGTTGGGCGCCTCGCCAAACATCTCGGGCGCATACAGGGCCTCGGCACGGCTGGGGGGCAAAGCAAAGTCGCCCACGTTGTTCAGGCGCACGGTGTATTCCATCTTCACGGTGCCCTTGGGCAGGTACTCGTAGTAGCTGCGGAAGGACTCAAAGCTGCGCTCTTCAAACGCAGGCCAGCCCGCACTGCCGAACAGCCCCCCGCGCTGCTCGCCCTGGGTGGCGATGCCTGCGTCGCGCCCCAGACCGCTGCCCAAAATGGTGGCGCCTGCGGGGATGGGGTCGGTGATGGCCACCCAGGTCATGTCGGCCTGGCTGGTCACTTCCAGGGCCACGCGCAGCACGTCGCCGCGCGTGTACTGGCCCGGTGGCAGCGCCTTGTTGGCCTGATCGACCGGGGTAATGGTTTTACGGATGCGGTAGCCCGCGCTGAACGGCGCCTTCAGCGGCACAGCGGCCAGCGCTTGCAGCGTGAGCCAGGGCTTGCCGCTGCCCTGGTGGGTGACGGTGAGCGCCTCTTTGGCCGGTGCCGTGGTGGGTGCTGCGGCCCAAGGCAAAAACGCGGTATTGCCGCGCCACATGCCGGGTGCAGCAGGCGCGCCGAACGTGGTGCTTTGGTGCGCCGCGCCGCTGGCGTCTTGCGCGGTGGTGCGCGTGACTTTGGCCCAGTCCACGCTGGCGCTCTGGCTGGCCAGGCTGGCGCGGGTGGTGCCGGTGACGGGCGTGGCCTCGAATTGGGCGCTGAACTTCTCCAGTGCCAGCGCACCCCACAGGTTGGCCGTGGTGGTCTGCCAGGCGCCGCCCTGCTGGCGGGCGATAAAGCCGCTGGCCAGCCGACCCAGGTCGCCCTGCCAGGCCGGGTCGTCCATCACGGCCAGCAGCAGGCGGGCGGTGTTGACGTCGCCGTTTTGCATCAGCCACCACCAGTGGTCGTCCTGCTCGGTGCTGAAGAGGAGCTTGGTGCCCTGGTAGCTCAGGCGGCTTTGCAGAATTTGCTGGGCCTGGGCCAGGCGCTGGCGGCGCTCGGGCACATCCTGCACGCGTTTCAGGATGTTCAGCCAGTCGATCACGCTGTGCGTGGGCCACTGCTGCGGGGCGATGGTGATGCTGGCCAGCATGCGGCCCTGGGCTTTGCCGTAGCGCGACAGGGCCTCGATGGCAGCGAGCTTGCGTGCATCCAGGTCTTTGCGCGGGCTCCAGAAGTCGCGCTCGATGCGGCCTTCCACAAAAGCGGTCAGACCGCGCTCCAGTGGCGCACGCACCTCATCGGGCAAAGCAAACGCGGGGTTGAGCGCGGCGGCCTCGTGCGCCGCCGCCAGCAGGTAGGCGCTGAGCGTGTCGCTGCCCCGGTTGGCATCGCCATCGCGCGGCGGGAAGTACGTGGCCAGCCCGTCGTTGTCGAGATAAGTGGGCAGTTGCGCCACGATGGTGTGCCACAGCGCGGCATCGCGCAGGCCAATGGCTTTGCTGGTTTTTTGCTCCAGACAGGTGAAGGGGTAGCGCGCCCACCAGTCGCGCACGCCGGGCAGGCCCTCGGCCAGGGTGGGTTGCAAGGCCAGTTGGAGGCCACCGCGCCCGGGCAAGGCGTCTGCGGGCGGGCCTACAGGCAGGCTCAGGCTGCCATCGAGCTGCACCAGCGTGGCCTGCTGCACCGCCAGCGGCACGGCGGGGATGAGGCGCTGCGTCACTTTCAGGGCATCGCGGGCGCCGCTGGCGCTGTCTTTGGCGCTGATCTCCCACGCAATGGAATCGGTACGGCCCACTGCGGGCTGCGCGGGCGCAGTCACGTCCCACACCACTTCGCGCGCCTCGCCTGCCGGAATTTGCACCGTCTGCGGTGGCAATTGCAGCGGCGCGGCGCGTGGCGCCAGCTCCACCTGCATGGCCGCCTTGGTGGTGTTGCGCAGCGTGAACTGGGCACGGAACTGGTCGCCGCTGCGCACCAGCGGCGGCAGGCCGCTGATGATTTGCAGGTCTTGCGCGCTGCGGATCTGCGTGCTGCCGGTGCCGAACAGGCCTACGCCCGCATCGGCCACGGCCACGATGTGGAAGCTGGTCAGCGCATCGTTGAGCGGCACCGTCACCTGGGCCTGGCCGTTGGCGTCAAGCTGCACGGCGCCTTGCCACAGCAGCAGGGTATCGAGCAGCTCGCGCGTGGGCGCACGCCCGCCGCCGCCGCCCGCAGGCACGGCTTTTTTGCCGTAGTGGCGCCGGCCAATGATTTCCATCTGCGCCGTCGAGGTCTGCACGCCCCAGCTGCGCCGCTGCAACATGGCGCCCAGCACATCCCAGCTCTGGTTGGGCATCAGCTCCAGCAGGGCCTGGTCTACAGCAGCCAGCGCCACCTCGGCATGGGCGGCAGGTTTGCCATTGGGCAGTTTGACCTGCACCGTGACCTGGGCCTTGCCGCGCACCGGGTAGCTGGCCTTGTCAGCCAGCACCTTCACGCCCAACTGATGTGCGTGCGTGCCCACCTTGATCTCGGCCACACCCAGGCGGAAGGCGGGCTTGCTCAAATCGACCAGCGCCGTGGGCGCGGTGTACTGCTTGCCCTCGTACCAGAAGGCCGTCCACCACTCGCGCGGCGCTTTATAGCCCCAGGTGAACAGGCTGTACCAGGGCACCTCGCGCAGGCGCCCGCGCAGCGCCAGCACGCTGACGTACACGTTGGGGCCCCAGCCCTCCTGCACCTTCAGGCGCACGGTAGGGTCTTGGCCGTTGAGTTGCACCACCTGCGTCTCGATGATGCCCTCGCGTTCCACGGCCACCAACGCGGTGGCAAAGCGGAACGGCATGCGCACCTGGAATTGGGCCGTCTCACCGGGCTGGTAGTTGGTCTTTTCGGGCAGCAGTTCGATGCGGTCGTGGTTGTCGCCGCCAAACCACAGCTCACCCTGGCGCGTGACCCAGACAGAAGACGCGGCATCGAAGGTGTTGCCATCCTTGTCGCGCGCGGTGGCAATCAGTTCGACTTCACCGGGCTCGGCGATGGTGGTTTCGCACAGCAGCAGGCCGCGCGCGTCGCTGTGGCCGGTGCAGACGGTGCCCAGGTCTTTGGTTTCGGTGTGGCTGTCGTAGCTGTAGAAGCCCCCCACCATGCGCTTGCGGCTGGTGGTGGTGGTGCGGGCAATGGCCTGCACTTGCAACGGCACGCCCTCGGCGGCCTTGCCAGCGGGCGTCAGGGCCAGCGCCTGGAAGCGGATTTTCTGGCGCGCCGACACCCAGCCCTCCGTCTTGATCCCGGCCACCACGGCGGCGGGCCACAGGGTGTGCTGGCTGCTGAGGGTTTGCACCTCACCGCTGGGGTCGGCATAGGTGGCCTCGATGGCCAGCTGCTGGGCGGTGTTGGCGCGCGGCAGGTTCTCCAGCGTGACGCGGCCCTGGCCCTGGCGGTCCAGCGTCAGGGGCAGCTTGTCGGCCACCACGCGCTCATCCTGGGCGGCAGCGGCCTCTTCCTCGCCCTGCGCGGTGGTTTGCTCACGCGCACGCGGCGCTCTGAAACTGAAGGCGTCGTAATCGGCAAACGCCAACTCCTTGCTGCGCACCAGGGCCGACACGCGCACTGGCAACTGCGCTGCGGGCCCGCCCGAAACATAGTTGACCTGCACACTGGCAGGCACCGCGCGCACGTTGACCAGCGCCTTGCTGTCGGCCGGGCCGACACGGCCGGAGAACACCGGCAGGCGAAACTCCTCGACGCGAAACTGCCCCGAGGCCAGGCTGCGTCCGCCGCCCTCGCCCGTGCGCAGCTCCACCGCATACACGCCCAGTTTGGCCGCAGTGGGCACGGCAAAGCGGCTGTGTGCGCTGCGCCCGCCGGTGGCGGTGTTGCGCCAATCCAGCGGCTGTGTGTATTGCTGGCCGCTGCCCACGTGGGTGATGACCAGGGTGTCAGGCCA
>NZ_JAQUAL010000100.1:8553-11623 GCF_028687295.1 Simplicispira sp. | reverse complement strand
TTTTTTTGCTGCCCATGAACCGCAATCTCTGGCTACTGGCCTTGTGCCAAGGTCTGTTTCTGACCAACAACGTGGTGTTCATCGCCATCAACGGGCTGGTGGGCCTGCAACTGGCGCCCTATGGCTGGATGGCCACGCTGCCGGTGATGGGCTACGTGGTGGGCGGCGCGCTGTCCACGCCGCTGGTGGCACAAACGCAGCGGCGCTGGGGGCGCCAGGTGTCGTTCCAGATCGGGCTGGTGGTGGCGCTGCTCTCGGCGCTGCTGTGCGCGTGGGCGGCTTTTCAGGGCAACTTCTGGCTGCTGTGCCTGGCCACGCTGGTGGCGGGCTACTACAGCGCCAACGGCCAGCTCTACCGCTTTGCCGCCGCCGAACTGACCAGCGCCGCCCACCGCGAAAAAGCCGTCTCGCTGGTGCTGGCCGGGGGCCTGCTGGGCGCCGTGGCCGGGCCCAATCTGGCCAGCCAGGCGCGCGACCTGTTCAGTGTGCCGTTTGCCGGGGCCTATCTGGCGCTGGTGGTGGTGGCGTTGCTGTCCATGGCCTGCATGGCGGCCATCCGTTTTGAGGCGCTGCCTGCCAGCACCACGGGCAGCGCCGGGCAGGGCCGGTCGTTGGCCGAGCTGATGCGCGAGCCGGTGTTTCTGGTGGCGGTGCTGGGCGCAGCGCTGGGCTATGGGGTGATGAACCTGCTCATGGCCGCCACGCCGCTGGCCATGCAGGTGTGCGGCTACGCCTTCAGCGATGCCGCCTTCGTGTTGCAGTGGCACGTGATCGGCATGTTTGCACCGGGATTTTTTACCGGCCACCTGATCAAGCGCTTTGGCGTGCTGCCGGTGATGGGCGTGGGCGTGGTGCTGAACCTGGCCTGCGTGGTGGTGGCGTTGTCGGGGCAAGACCTGCACCAGTTCACGATTGCGCTGTTTTTGCTGGGTGTGGGCTGGAATTTTCTGTTCACCGGCAGCACCACGCTGGCGCTCTCCGCATACCGCCCCGAAGAAAAAGACCGCGCCCAGGCGGCCATCAACTTCTGCGTGTTTGCCACCATGGCGCTGACCTCGTTTGCCTCGGGCGCGCTGGTCACCACGCAGGGCTGGGCGCTGCTCAATGCGGGCTCGCTGCTGCCGATGGCGCTGACGGGTGCGGCGCTGCTGTGGCTGGCCGCGCGCCAGCGGGGGGCACGCGCGCAGCCGTAGCGGGGTGCCCGAGGTGCATCCAGTGCAACTGGTCGCCCCTTACTACTGGTCTTGCTTGATCTGGATCACTTCAAAAGCATCAACGACACGCACGGCCATTCGGCCGACGATCAGATGCTGCAGGCATTTATCGGCGCCGTGCAAAAGATGGCAGGCACGCCCGAGGAAACCGGGGCGCAAACCCTCGATCGCGCAGACAAGGCCGGTTTAACTTTGGGGCACTGTGCGCTGACCCCGCGCCGATTTCTGTCAAGCCTCAGGCTGTGTGCTAAATGGTCAACTCAAGCGAAAAGTTCTATACCGTTCTGGATGACGCCAATAACCCCTGCCTGGTTTTCTGGCGACTCTGAAAAAGAGGCCAGAACTTGGGTTTTCGTGGCTTCTTTGCGATCCAGGACACCTGTCCAATAGTCATAGCCGCCTTGGTCATACTGCCGATGCAGCACGTTATCGTAAAGCTTGGTCACAAACTGCGCTGTACTGGGGTTGGCGCCGTACAGGGCAATGAATTCAGCGCTATGGACAAAGCCGTCTGCCACTGAATACAAGCTGGAACCGTTGTCCATTGCACCAATCCAGTACTTCAGCCCGCCATTGTCGGGCGTGCGGTTGAATGCCGCCTGATAGATGCGATAAGCCTGTCCGGCATTGCCGTCGATATCCAGAGCAAGCGTTTTGTCGGAAAACTGGAGTCGTTCGATGTTGGTCAGGGTGTCTACCCCCTGGGTGCCAGAAATGGTGTAGCCAGTGCTGGTTTTGGTGACTGTGGCGCTGGCTCGCAGGCCGCTGTAAACAGCAGTGTCAATGCCACTGCCCCCATCGAAAGTATCGTTGCCTGGGCCGCCAGTCAGAATGTCGTTGCCGGGGGTGCCGATAATATTTCCATTGCCAGTGCCGGTGGTCAGCTTGAGTTCGTATTTTGTAGGAGCTATGCCAGAGGCTCCGGTAACGCTGTCGGACTTATTTACTCCATAGCCAGTGATATTTATGGTGTAGGTGCCTGCCAGCAGTTGCTTTGTGATACTGCCGGTGTCAGCTCCATTCTGATAATCGTTTATCGACAGACTTCCCACCGAACTGCCATTCTGGCTCTGAATACTCAAATAAGTGCTGCCGAGATTTTTTAGCGCGCTCAAGTCAAACTTGACGTTGGCATCAGCGCTGAGCGTGAATGTATAGGCATCATATTTATTCTGACCAGAAAAATCGAACGAATCGAAAATGGTGGCCGTTTGGGTCAACGTCCCGTTAGCACCCAGGGCTCCCAATCTGACAGGGCTACTGGCAGCGTAGGAATTTACAGTCAAGGAGTCATTCTGCGTGTCAGTGGGCGCAAAAAATGTCTTTGCAATATACGAAGCCCGTTCGCTGGAGTCGGCCGTAGCGGCCTTGAGGTAATAGGTTCCAGCATCCAGATTCACCATGTACTTGAACGACCCGCTGGACGATCCAGCGCTCATCGTGCCCATGAGCGTGCCGGCAGAGTTCAATATCTGAAACTTGGTGTTTGTTGTTGCGCTCAGGTCCAGATAAATTGCATTGGCCTGGGTGACAGAGAACTTGAAGAAATCAGCAGCATCGTCCATGCCGACCGTTTCTGAAATCTCCTGCTGGGCGAGGATGCCTAGCGTCGGCACGTCATAAGTGCGGTCGCCTAAATTCTTCGCCGTGGCCTGGGTGTTGCCAGCATCTGTCGCGCCCACATTGGTGGGCGTAGTTGTCAGCTTGAGCTCATATTTCGTAGGAGCGGTGCCAGAGGCTCCGGTAACGCTGTCGGACTTATTTACTCCATAGCCAGTGATATTTATGGTGTAGGTGCCTGCCAGCAGTTGCTTTGTGATACTGCCGGTGTCAGCTCCATTCTGATAATCGTTTAT
>NZ_JAQUAL010000100.1:0-8453 GCF_028687295.1 Simplicispira sp. | reverse complement strand
TGCCAGAGGCTCCGGTAACGCTGTCGGACTTATTTACTCCATAGCCAGTGATATTTATGGTGTAGGTGCCTGCCAGCAGTTGCTTTGTGATACTGCCGGTGTCAGCTCCATTCTGATAATCGTTTATCGACAGACTTCCCACCGAACTGCCATTCTGGCTCTGAATACTCAAATAAGTGCTGCCGAGATTTTTTAGCGCGCTCAAGTCAAACTTGACGTTGGCATCAGCGCTGAGCGTGAATGTATAGGCATCATATTTATTCTGACCAGAAAAATCGAACGAATCGAAAATGGTGGCCGTTTGGGTCAACGTCCCGTTAGCACCCAGGGCTCCCAATCTGACAGGGCTACTGGCAGCGTAGGAATTTACAGTCAAGGAGTCATTCTGCGTGTCAGTGGGCGCAAAAAATGTCTTTGCAATATACGAAGCCCGTTCGCTGGAGTCGGCCGTAGCGGCCTTGAGGTAATAGGTTCCAGCATCCAGATTCACCATGTACTTGAACGACCCGCTGGACGATCCAGCGCTCATCGTGCCCATGAGCGTGCCGGCAGAGTTCAGTATCTGAAACTTGGTGTTTGCCGTTGCGCTCAGGTCTAAATAAATTGCATTGGCCTGCGTGACAGAGAATTTAAAGAAATCAGCAGCATCATCCATGCCGACCGTTTCTGAAATCTCCTGCTGGCTCAGTACGCCCAAAGCAGTTACGTCGTAAGTGCGGTCGCCTAAATTCTTAGCCGTGGACTGCGTGTTGCCAGCGTCTGTCGTAAGAGCCAATGCATTACGGCCTTGCGCTGCGTTCAGCAAAGTATCCGGGGTATCTGCCTCAATAATGTCAACGGTGGTTTTGTAATTTGAAACACGGCTATCGATGAGGGCAGTTTTTTCGATCATGAATGACAGTCAGGGGCTAGAAAATAGCGGTGTTGGTACCGCAGTCGATGGATGGCACCCCCTACTTGGGAGGCTGGGCGCACAGTAGCATTGATGTAAGTCGGAATTCCTTACATTGGATGTGCACTTGCCAAATTTTGACTCTGCGATGTGCAATTTCGTACCCATCAAAGCCCCAACACAGCCTATTCCGTCAACGGCGGCGCGCTATCTACGCCACGGGTGGTGCGCACGCAGGTGCGCTGGGGACGTCAGGTGTTGTTCCAGATCGCGGTGGCTGTGCTGTCGGCTTGCTGGGCGCCGTCAGCCCCACCGCTCAGGCCCGTGATTGCACGGCATCGCGCAACAACAGGGCGCGGCTGTAATCCAAGAACTCATCCAGGTGCTGCTCAATGATGCGCACCGTGATGGCCAGTTGCAGCGCCTGGTAGTCATGCACCGCAATGTTGCGAAACCCCACCATGCGCTTGAGGCCCTCGGCCAGCGGGGCATCTATCCAGCCGCCCTGGGCCAGCAAGCCAAACACATCGCGCGCGCTTTGCGGCACGCCGAGTTTTTCGCGGCGAATCAGGTGCTGGCCCATGTCCAGCGCTGCCTCGCAGGCCCGCTGGATGTTGAGGATGGCGGCATCCTGGCGCGTGAAGTCGGTCGCAAAGGTGGCGGGGTTGTGGGCGTATTCCTCCCGGGCGCGCCCCACGCAGCGCTCAATCACCGCCGCCTTGTTGATCAGCACATCATCGGCCATACACCGTCCCCCGTTGTTGGATGTCGGCCAGCAGACCGGCACGCGCCGTGTCCAGCGCGGTTTTTTCGCTGAGTACCGCCGCCTCGAACAAGCCAGCCTGCACATCGAGTGCCCACCAGCGCTGGCCGGTGGTGATGATTTGGTACTGCATCACGGTGGAGGCTGCGCGCAAATCCAGCAGATCGACCGGGCAAGCGGCGATGTCGGCCAGATCACCCGCCAGATCGAACAGCGCCAACGGGTCAGCGTAGCCCGCCACCAGCACGGCCAAGTCCAAATCGCTGTCGGGCCGCGCCGTGCCGGTGATGCGGCTACCAAAGGCATAAATGGCCAGCAGCCGGGGCACGCGCGCTTGCAGGGTGGAGACGAGGGCGTCGCGTGGGATGCCGGGGGTGTCGGTGTGCATAGGTTGGCTTCCCACGGCTCACGACCCATGCGGGTCGGGCGGCAGCGGCACATCGGGCCTGTCCATGCCCTGCAAGGGGTAGGCGTCGGCGACGTAGGCTGGGCCTTTCATCACCATGACGATGAAGGCACCGATAGCCACGGTGAACACCACTGTCCAGTGCAGCACCAGCAGGCTGATGGCGTAAATCTCCAGCTGGCTCAGGGGCGTGGCCCAGGCTTCTGTGGTGTCTGCGGCCTGCCACCAGCGCGCAGCCAGCGCGGGCAGGCACAGCAGCGCGCTGCCGACCAGCCAGATTTTGGGCAGGGCGCGCAGTATCTGGCGCTCCTGGCCCGCAGGGGTTTGCTGAAAACCGGGCAATCGTTTGAACAGATCGGACATGGCCATCTCCACACCATCAGGGGCAAAAATCTTACTTCTTATTTGATAGCTGCTCGCGCCCACCACATCAGGCTTACAGCCCGATTTGACGCATAACTTAAGCCACCGGCAGGCTGGCAATCACCTGGGCCACAGCAGCGGTGAGTTTTTTGGCGTAGGGCACGTGCAAAAACTCGTTGGGGCCGTGGGCGTTGCTCTTGGGGCCGAGCACACCGCACACCATCATCTGCGCCTGCGGAAACCCCTGGCTGAGCAGGCCCATGAGCGGAATCGTGCCGCCCTGGCCGATGTAGCCGCAGGGCGCGCCAAAGTGCGCCAGGCTGGCGGCGTTGAGCGCACCCTCCAGCCAGGGCGCGGTGTCGGGGGCGTTCCAGCCATCGGCAGCGCTGGCGCCTTCCCAGGTCACTTTGGCCTGGTAGGGGGCGTTGTCTTCCAGCAGCGCCTTCATCTCTTGCACGCAGCTGGCTGCATCCACCAGCGGCGGCAGGCGCAGGCTGAGTTTGAAGGCGGTGTAGGGCCGCAGCACGTTGCCCGCGTCTTGCAGGGCGGGCAGGCCCTCGGCGCCGGTCACGCTCAGCGTGGGCTCCCAGGTGCGTTTGAGCAGGGCCTGCACCGGGTCGTGCGTGGTGGGCAGGGCAAAGGTGGTGGCGCCGCCGCAGTCGTAGTGCGCCCACGGAAAGCGCTGGAACAGCTCTTCGCCCAGGATGGCTGCTGTGGCGCGCGCCTGCGCCAGCCGCTCGGGCGGCACTTGGCAGTGGAAGCGGGCGGGCAGCAGGCGGCCCGTGGCGCTGTCCTCCAGCCTATCCAGCACCTGGCGCATGATCCGAAAACTCGACGGCACCAGCCCCGAGGCGTCGCCCGAGTGGATGCCCTCGGTCAGGATTTCCACCTTCAGCGTGCCGCTGGCCATGCCGCGCAGGCTGGTGGTGAGCCACAGCTGGTCGTAGTTGCCCGCGCCCGAGTCCAGGCACACCACCAGGGCCACGTCACCCAGGCGCGCTTTCAGGGCGTCGATGTAGGGCAGCAAGTCGCGCGAGCCGCTTTCTTCGCTGGTTTCGATCAGGCCGACGATGCGCGGGTGCGGCACGCCCTGGCGTTGCAGCTCCTGCACGGCGGCGATGCTGGCGTACACGGCGTAGCCGTCATCGGCGCCGCCCCGGCCATAGAGCTTGCCGTCCTCCAGCTGGGGCGTCCAGGGGCCCAGGTCGCTGCGCCAGCCAGAAAACTCGGGCTGCTTGTCCAGGTGGCCGTACATGAGCACAGTCTGGCTGGACTGCGGCTGCGTGGCGGCCACCTCAAAGAACAGCACCGGCGTGCGCCCGGGCAAGCGAATCACCTCTACCGTCAGGCCAGCCAGCTTTTGCGCTTCAACCCAATCGGCGGCGTTGCGCACCACGGTGTCGAGCAGGCCCTGCTGCGCCCAGTCGGGCGCAAACAGCGGCGACTTGGCCGGGATGCGGATGTAGTCGGTCAGCGGGGGCAGGATGCGCTCGTCCCACACCTGGCTGATGCGCTCCAGGGCGCTGGCGGGTTGCAGGGCGGTGGCGGTGGCGGTGGCAGCGTCGGGGATGCGGGCGTTCATGGCGGACTCCTGGAAAATCAAACTGCGCCATTGCATCACAAGGCGGGCGCGGAGCGGGCCTGCACGGCGCACAGCGCACCGGGGCGCAGCGCCTTTCAGGTCAGTGGCGCGGGGCAGGTATCGGGCGGAACACTGTCCAGGCGGTGGAGGGAGCCTGGGGCCTGCGCCAGTTCAACGCGGTTACGCCCCCCGGCTTTGGCACGGTAAAGGGCGCTGTCAGCAGCGTGGATGAGCAAGTCCGAAGCATCCTGCGGGGCCAGCACACCGCCGTACACGCCAATGCTGAGGGTGACCGGAATATGCCCGCCCTCCCAGGCGCAGGGCGTGGCCTGCACAACGTCGCACAGCTGCTGGGCCAGGGCGCGGGCGCCTTGCAGTGTGGTGTCGGGCAGCACCACCAGAAACTCTTCGCCCCCATAGCGCCCCACCATGTCCTGGGCACGGATGCGCTGCTGGATCAGCGCCACCACATGGCGCAGCACCTGGTCGCCCGCCAGGTGGCCGTAGCGGTCGTTGACGTGTTTGAAATGGTCAATGTCCACCATCATCAGCGCCATGAACTGGCGCTGGCGCAGGGCGCTGGCCACAGCGCGCTCCAGCGCGGCAATGATGGAGCGGCGGTTGGCCACGCCCCGGTCAGTGCGTCTTGCCCGGCCAGGCGGCGGTTGGTTTCATCGGCGCGGTCTTTGGCCATGAAGACAAAGCCCATCGAAGTGACCAGCAGCGCGATGAAGGCCACCATGAAGGTGAGGGTCTGCACCGTGTTGCCGTGCAGGATGGAGCTGCCCTCCATGGCCGAGGCCAGTGCCGAAGAGCCCCGCGCCAGCAGCATGGCGGCCTCCACGGCCAGGCCCGCCGCCAGCAGCCAGGCACCGCGCCCCGGGGAGCTTTGGCGCCGGGCGTGCAGCGTCCACCATACCCACAGCGTCTGGCAGGCCAGCACATACGCCGAGCAAGCCACCCGCAGCCCGTAGTTGCCCATGAAATGCTGCATCAGCGCCGCCACAAGCAGCGGCGGCACCAGCATCGCCGGCCACTGCATGGGCTGCCCCTGAAAATTGCGCACCGCTGCCAGAAAGCCCGCGAACGTGACCGACATCAGTGCGTTGCCCCACACCACCGACCACACATCGGCGATCTGCCCGCGCAGCAAAAACAGCACATAGCCCACCGCCGCCACCAGCAGCGAGCCAGCCCAGTAGTGCAGACCGTCGCGCCAGTTGCCCCAGCCCAGCACCAGCAAGGCCGCCGCCATGGCCACCGAGGAGACGACGATCATCAGCATCAGGGTCGGGACATCGGCGGTCATGGGCAAATCCGGGGGAAGGCAGTGGCGGGCAGAGGCAGACGATAGCACCGGGGCGTGCCCGCAGGGCGTACGCTGTCTGGCGGGGCCAGAATTTATATGGCAAATATGCCCACAACGCCCGTACAACAAGCGCCAGCAGCTATCATTTTTGCAGAACGGGGCTGCACTCCTGTGGCGGTGGCAGCGCAGCGCTGCACACGGGCCTTACTGCAACTGGCGCAGCCGCGCCGCAGCCTGCTGGGCGGGCAGCACTGCGGGCACATGGCCCGTGCCTGGCGCCGTCAGCCGGAACACCTGCACCGCGCTGCCCAGGCGCTGGGCCTGCTCGCGCAGGCTGTGTGCTGCGGCCGCCGACTGCTCGACCAGCGCGGCGTTTTGCTGCGTCATCTGGTCGAGCTGGTTGACGGCGGTGTTGACCTGGCCTATGCCCTGGGCCTGCTCGGAGGCCGCCGCCGTGATCTCGCCAATGATGTCGCCCACGCGCTGCACCGAACCCACGATCTCGTCCATGGTGGTGCCTGCGCTTTGCACCAGGCGCGCGCCCGACGCCACCTTCTCTACCGAGGCGCCAATGAGCTGCTTGATCTCTTTGGCCGCATCGGCGCTGCGCCCGGCCAGGCTGCGCACTTCGCTGGCCACCACGGCAAAGCCCCGGCCTTGTTCACCGGCACGGGCGGCCTCTACCGCCGCGTTCAGCGCCAGGATGTTGGTCTGGAAGGCAATGCCATCGATGACGCTGATGATGTCGGCAATCTTGCGCGAGCTGTGGTTGATGTCGTCCATGGTGGTGACCACCTCGCCCACCACACGGCCACCGCGTGCGGCCACCTCGGCGGCCGAACTGGCCAGCGCGTTGGCCTGGTGCGCCGCATCGGCCGACTGGCGTACCGTGGCGGTGAGCTGCTCCATGCTTTGCGCGGTTTGCTGCAAGCTGCTGGCGGTTTGCTCGGTGCGGCCCGACAAGTCCTGGTTGCCGGTGGCAATCTCGGCGCTGGCCGTGGAGATGCTGTCGGCGGCCTGGCGCACCTGTTGCAGCAGGTGCAGATAACGCTGGCGCATGCCCTCCACCTCTTGCACCAGGGCGCCGATCTCATCGCGCCGCGTGGTGCGAAACGCCTGCGTCAAATCGCCCTGGGCCACCAGCGTGATGGCCTGCGTCAGGCCGCGCAGCGGCTCGCTCACACCCCGGCGCAGCAGCACAAACAGGGCCAGCGCCAGCAAGGCAATGGCCAGCAGCAGCATGCCCCACACGGCCAGCATCACCTGGCGCTGGCTGGCCATGGCCTCGCCATCGGGCACCTCGGCCACCACCCACCAGCCGTCGGCCTGGGTCTTGCGCACCAGGGCCCAGGGGTCATCGGCGCCAGCCAGCACCGGGGTGGCGTGGCGCACAAAACCGTCCTCGGCGCTGCCCAGCGCCGCCAGAAACTCCTGGGCCTGCGGGTAGGCCTGCAACACCTTTTGGCCCCGGGCCGTGGGGTGGGCCACCAGCACCGCGTCGGCCAGCGACTGGCGCGGGTCAATCACGTACACACCGCCGTGCTCAAAAAAGTGCGTTTGCGCCACCTGCTTTTCCAGCATGCTCTCGAAGATGCTGATGTCGTTGCCGATGAACAGCAGCGCCACCACCTGGCCACTGCTGCCCTTGACCGGCAGGTAGTGGCCCATGTAGGGCTTGCCGCCCACCACGGTGCGGCCGGTGTAGGGCTCGCCAGTTTTGACGCGCGCGTAGGCCGGGTTGCTGCGCTCCAGCAGCATGCCTTGCTGGCGCTCGCCCTTGTCGTTTTTGATGGAGGTGGTGATGGCGATGAAGTCCTCGCCCTTTTTGGCAAACACCGTGGCGATGCCGCCGCTTTCGGTGGCGAACTTGTCCACCGAGCCATAGTCGTCGTTGACCAGGGCGCCGTAGCTGCGCAACTCGCCCGTGGCCTCGTCCAGGTGCATGGCCGAGTCAAAGTAGCGCTGGAAGCCCTTCATCGTCAGCTGCACCAGCTCGCGGTTGGCGCCCGCCGCAGCATCGAGCGACTGGGCCACGCTCTGGGCGGTGTAGCCCACGCTGCGCACCACCTGCGCGCGGGTGCTGCGCTCGGTCAGCACCATGATGGCCAGCCCCACCACCACCAACACCAGCGCCACCAGGGCAATCGCCAGCGCAGTGGTGCGCCGGGCCACGGATTGGTTGTTGGTAATGGACTCGGCCATGGCATGCTCCCCCTGCAAAAACACATCGACCGGAACACAGCCGACCATGGGAACACTCTACGGCAGCGAAGTCGTTACATCTGATAACGCATTCCCTTACGCAGTCTTGCGTACCGGCCGCCAGCCCAGACCGGCGCGGGTGCCTGCGGCGGGGCGGTATTCGCAGCCCACCCAGCCGCTGTAGCCGCAGGCGTCGATCAGGTCGAACAGGTAGGGGTAGTGCAGTTCGCCCCGGTCGGGCTCGTGGCGTTCGGGCACACCGGCGATCTGGAGATGCGCCACGCGGCCCGTGGGCAGGTACTGGCGCAGCTTGGTGGCCACGTCGCCCTCGACGATCTGGCAGTGGTACAAGTCCATCTGCACCTTCAGGTGGGGCGAATCGACGGCGTCCAGCAGGGCGTGGGCGTGGTCTTGGCGGTTGAGAAAGTAGCCCGGCATGTCGCGCAGGTTGATGGGTTCGATCAGCACCTGGCAGCCCTGGGCAGCGGCCTGTGCGGCGGCCCAGCGCAGGTTGGCCACCAGCAGCGGCTCCAGCGCCTGGCGCGTGCTGCCTGCGGGCAGCAACCCGGCCATGAGGTGGATGCGCGGGCAATCCAGTGCCTGGGCGTAGCGCAGGGCTTCAAGCACCCCGGCGCGGAACTCCGCCTCGCGCCCCGGCAGGGCGGCGGTGCCGCGCGCGCCCTGCTCCCAGGCGCTGGCCATGGCGGTGCGCTCCAGCCCGGCGGGCGGCGCGTTGAACAGCACCTGGCGCAGGCCGTTGGCGCGCAGGCGGGCGGCCAGCTCGGCGGGCGCGAAGGCGTAGGGAAACAAATACTCCACCGCGCTGAAGCCATCGCTGGCAGCGGCGGCAAAGCGCTCCAGAAACGGCAGCTCGGTGTACATCAGGCTCAGGTTGGCGGCAAACTGGGGCATGGCGGGGTCACTCCATCAATCAAC
>NZ_JAQUAL010000099.1:2105-11670 GCF_028687295.1 Simplicispira sp. | reverse complement strand
GATGCCTGCATCCAGTGCAACCGCTGCGTGCGCGCCTGCCGCGAAGAGCAGGTCAACGGCGTGATCGGCGTGGCCGGGCGCGGCGCGCACAGCCGCATTGCCTTTGACCTGGCCGACCCGCTGGCCGACAGCACCTGCGTGGCCTGCGGCGAATGCGTGCAAGCCTGTCCCACCGGCGCCCTGAGCGCCAAAACCCTGCTGGCCGCGCCGCTGGTGGAGCGCACGGTGGATTCGGTGTGCCCGTTTTGTGGCGTTGGCTGCCAGATCACGTACCAGGTGGGCGGCGAACGCATCGTCGGGGTGCAGGGGCGCAACGGCCCGGCCAACCAGGCGCGCCTGTGCGTGAAAGGGCGCTTCGGGCTGGACTACATCCACCACCCCGACCGCCTCACGCTGCCGCTGGTTCGCAAGCCCGGCGCGCCCAAGCAGGTGCCCCCCGCTGGCGCCGACTGGCGCGCGGTGTTCCGCGAAGCCACCTGGGACGAGGCGCTGGCGCTGGCCACCGGCCCGCTGCGTGCGCTGCGCGCTGCACACGGGCCCAAGGCGCTGGCCGGTTTTGGCTCGGCCAAGGGCAGCAACGAAGAAGCGTATTTGTTCCAGAAACTGGTGCGCACCGGCTTTGGCAGCAACAACGTCGATCACTGCACCCGCCTGTGCCATGCCTCCAGCGTGGCGGCGCTGCTGGAGGGGCTGGGCTCAGGGGCCGTCAGCAACCCCGTGCGCGACGTGGAGCACGCCGAGTTCATCCTCGTCATTGGCGCCAATCCCACGGCCAACCACCCCGTGGCCGCCACCTGGATGAAAAACGCGGTGCAGCGCGGCGCCCGGCTGGTGCTGGCCGACCCGCGCGCCACCGACATGCGCCAGCACGCCTGGCGCACCTTGCAGTTCAAGCCCGATGCCGATGTGGCGCTGCTCAACGCCTTGCTGCACACCGTGATCGAGGAGGGCCTGACCGACGCTGCCTTCATCCGCGACCGCACCCTCCAGTACGAAGCCCTGCGCCAGCATGTGCAGGCCTACAGCCCCGAGGCCATGGCCCCGCTGTGCGGCATTGCCGCTAGCACCTTGCGCGAAGTGGCGCGGGCCTATGCCACCAGCCCCGCCGCGATGATTTTCTGGGGCATGGGCGTGAGCCAGCATGTGCATGGCACCGACAACGTGCGCTGCCTGATTGCGCTGGCCACCATCACCGGCCAGATCGGCAAGCCCGGCAGCGGCCTGCACCCGCTGCGCGGCCAGAACAACGTGCAAGGCGCCAGCGATGCCGGGCTGATCCCGATGATGTTCCCCGACTACCAGCGGGTGGACAACCCGCAGGCACGCGCCTGGTTTGAGCAGTTCTGGGGCACGGCACTGGACGAGCGGCCCGGCTACACCGTGGTGGAAATCCTCAACCTGGCCCTGGCCGACGATGCCCACCCGCACAAGGTGCGCGGCATGTACATCATGGGCGAGAACCCGGCCATGAGCGACCCCGACCTGCACCACACGCGCCATGCCCTGGCCCACCTGGAGCACCTGGTGGTGCAGGACATTTTTCTGACCGAAACCGCCTGGCTGGCCGATGTGGTGCTGCCCGCCAGCGCCTGGCCCGAAAAAACCGGCACCGCCAGCAACACCGACCGCACCGTGCAAATGGGCCGCCGCGCCCTGGCACCGCCCGGTCAGGCCCGGCCCGATCTGTGGATCATCCAGCAGATGGCGGCGGGCATGGGGCTGCGCTGGCACTACTCTGGCGCCGAGGCGGGCGTGGCCGCTGTCTATGAAGAAATGCGCCAGGCCATGCACCGATCGATCGGCGGCATCACCTGGCAGCGGCTGGAGCGCGACTCCAGCGTCACCTACCCGTGCCTGTCGGCCGATGACCCGGGCCAGCCGGTGGTGTTTACCGAGCGCTTTCCCACCCCCACGGGGCGCGCCACGCTGGTGCCTGCGGGCATCGTCTGGGCCAACGAGCGGCCCGATGCCGACTACCCGCTGGTGCTCATCACCGGGCGCCAGCTGGAGCACTGGCACACCGGCAGCATGACGCGCCGCGCGGCGGTGCTCGATGCGCTGGAGCCCATCGCCACCGCGTGCATGAATGCCCGCGAGATGGCCCGCTGCGGCGTGCAGCCCGGTGCGCTGGTGCAGGTGCGTTCACGCCGTGGTGCGGTGCAGCTGCACCTGCGCCTGGACGAGGGCACACCCGATGGCGCCGTGTTCATGCCCTTTGCCTACGCCGAGGCCGCTGCCAACCTGCTGACCAACGCGGTACTTGACCCGTTTGGCAAGATACCGGAGTTCAAATACTGCGCCGTGGCCGTGCAGGCCCTACAGTAGCCGCCATGTCGTTACGTCCCCACACCGAAGTCGCCGTCATCCTGCGCTGTGAGCGCATTGACAACCGCTGGCAACCCTGGCGCTGGTCGCTGGCCGATGTCGTGCCCCACGAAGAAGCCTTTGGCACCGCACCCCGGTTGTTGCTCCAGGATGCGCTGGAGGAGCGCTGGCTGTTTCCGGATATGGCTGTAGAGCTGTTCCGTGACGATGCCGAGGGCTACTACCTGAACCTGGCCTCGCCCGCGCCGTGCTGGTTTGTGCTGTGGCGCCTGGACGAAGAAGCGCCCGAAGGCCAGCGCCCCCTGGCGCGCCCCGTGGCCGTGAGCCTGAGCTACCACGATGCAGGCCGCTGGCTGGATGCCCAGGAAACCGTGGAGCAGGTGCCCGCGCCCGCGCCGGTGCGCGAGTGGTTGCAGGCGTTTGTCGATCTGCACTACCAGCCCGAGCCGCGTCGGCGCAGGCGCCCACAGAGTTTTCAGCCGCTGCTGGACCGTTTTGGCAACCCGGCCTCGGTGTCCACCGACAAGCAGCGCGGAGGCGCACATGGCTGACGGATTTTTGGGCCGCTGGTCGCGCCGCAAACAGGAGGCGCTGGCAGGCAAGCCGTTGCCCGAGGAGCCGCCAGCGCCAGTCATAGTGCCCGCCGTGGCGCCGGTGCCCGCTGCGCCGCTCGCCGCTCGCTCGCCCGTGGTGGCCGGGGCAGCGGGTGCGCACGAACCCGGACGCAGCGCGGTGGGTGCGGCGCCCGAACCGGTCGTTGCGCCTGCACCGCCCACGTTGGCGCAGGCGCAAACCCTCACGCCGCAATCGGACTTCAAGCCCTTTGTTGCCCGGGGCGTAGCGCCTGAAGTGCGCAATGCCGCCATGAAAAAGCTGTTCTCTGACCCGCACTTCAACGTGATGGATGGCCTGGATATCTACATCGACGATTACTCCCGCCCCGACCCGCTGCCCTTGGCCATGCTGCGCCAGATGACCAGTGCCCAGTTTCTTGGCATGGTGCAGGAGGAGCCAGCCCCGCAGCAGGCGGCTGGCAGTGTGCCTGCCGGTGCCGACAAAGACCCCGTAGCCGCCTGCGCTGCGCCTGCGCACAGCGTGCCACCGCCCGCAGACGTGGCACAGTCGCAGCCCTTAACTACTTCTGGCGCGCCTGTGCCCGCTGGCTTCTTGCCTGAGGGCGGGCCACTGGCCAGCGCTGCCCCCCACGACCATGCCCACGCTGATTTGCGACTGCAACCAGACCATGCCCCTCCAGCCCCAGGCGCTGGGGGCGCTGCTCCATGAAAACCTGACCCTGCACTCTGCCCTGTGTCGGCGCGAGGCTGGTGCTTTTCAGCAAGCCATCCAGTCGGGGGACGAGGTGGTGGTGGCCTGCACCCAGGAGCGGCGCCTGTTTGCCGAGCTGGGCCAGCAGACCGAAGGGGCGGTGTCACCCATCCGCTTTGTCAACATCCGCGAGACGGGCGGCTGGAGCCGCGATGCGCGCCAGGCCACGCCCAAAATAGCGGCGCTGCTGGCGGCAGCGCGCTTGCCCGAGCCAGATCCGGTGTCCACCGTCACGTTCAAGAGTGCGGGGCGTGTGCTCATCATTGGCGCGCTGGATGCTGCCGAGCGTGCCGCCGCCCTGCTGGCCGATGTGCTGGATGTGACCATCTTCACCACCGGCCCGGGCAACGCGGGCGGTGCCCAGGAGCGGCGCTACCCGGTGCTGGGCGGCACCCTCACGTCCCTGACCGGTTGGCTGGGGGCGTTTGAGCTGGCCTGGCAGGCCGACAACCCCATCGACCTGGACTTGTGTACCCGCTGCAACGCCTGCGTGCAGGCCTGCCCGGACAACGCCATCGGGCTGGATTACCAAGTGGACATGGCCGCTTGCGGCGCGCACCGCAGCTGCGTGAAGGTGTGCCAGGTAGCGGGCGCGATTGATTTTCAGCGCCTGCCCGCGCGCCATGCAGACCGCTTTGACCTGGTGCTGGATTTGCGCGCTGGCACGGCCACGCCCACGTTCATGCAGCACGCGCTGCCGCAGGGCTATTTCCGCTGGGACGGTCAGGATATGGCCGCCTTGCTGCGTCTGCGCGAGCTGGTGGGCGAGTTTGACAAGCCCAAGTTCTTTGCCTACCAGCAAAAGCTGTGCGCCCACAGCCGCAACACCGCACTGGGCTGCAATGCCTGCGTGGACATTTGCTCCGCCGAGGCCATTCGCAGCGACAAGGGCCGCCAGCGCGTGGTGGTCAATCCGCATTTGTGCGTGGGCTGCGGTGCTTGCACCACGGTGTGTCCGACCGGTGCCATGACCTATGCCTACCCGCGCGCCAGCGACCAGGGGCTGAAAATCCGCACGCTGCTGTCCACCTACGCGACGGCGGGCGGCAAAGAGGCGGTCTTGCTGCTGCACAGCCAGGAGCACGGCGAGGCGCTGGTGCAGGAGCTGGGCCGTGCGGCCCGCCTGGGGCTGGCGCAGGGCGTGCCTGCACGGGTGTTGCCGATGGCCCTGTGGCACACCGCAAGTACCGGCCTGGAGCTGTGGCTCGCCAGCGTGGCCTATGGCGCCCACCAGGTGGTGGTGCTGGTCACTGGTGAAGAAGCGCCGCAGTACCTGGACGGTTTGCAGGCACAGATGGAGACGGCACAGGCCATCTTGCACGGGCTGGGTTACACCGGCACGCACCTGCAGCTCCTGCGGGCCCGCACCGCCATGGACCTGGATGCGCTGCTCCAGGGGCTGGGCCAGACGCGCCCATCGGTTCCTGCTGTGCCTGCGCGCTTTGCCGTATCCCCCGAAAAGCGCAGCACCCTGGAGATGGCGTTGAGCCATTTGCTGGAGCAGGCGCCCTTGCCCGTGGCAGCGCGCCCCGAGGCCATTGCCCTGCCGGCCAGCGGCGCCCTGCTGGGCAGCGTGACGGTGGACAAAGACCGTTGCACCTTGTGCCTGAGTTGCGTGGGGGCTTGCCCGTCCAGCGCCTTGCAAGACAACCCGCAGGCGCCCCAGCTGCGTTTCATTGAGCAAAACTGCGTCCAGTGCGGTTTGTGCGCCACTACTTGCCCCGAAGACGCGCTGGCACTGGTGCCTCGCTTATTGCTCACGCCGCAGCGCGGGCAAGCCCGGGTGCTGCACGACATGCAGCCGTATGCCTGCATCCGTTGCAGCAAGCCGTTTGGCACACTCAAAGCCATCGAGGCCATGCTGGGCAAGCTGGCAGGCCATGCCATGTTCCAGGGCGAAGCACTGGAGCGGCTCAAGATGTGCAGCGACTGCCGCGTGATTGACCTTTATTCCTCGCAGAACGAACAGAAAGTGACCCGCCTGTGAACGCCGCCATCCCTTTGCCCCTGCCCACCAGTTCCGCGCTGGACGAGGAAACCGCGCGCGCTGAGCTGTATGGTCTGCTGGCCCAGTTGTATTACGCCCTGCCACCTGCGCCGTTGCTGGAGGCCCTGCGCGTGGCCGTGACCGAAGCGCCCATGGCCGGCGGCTTTTTGCAAGAGCCCTGGCAGCAACTGGTAGCAGCGGCGCGCGCGCACAGCGATGCAGCCATCGCTGCTGAATACACGGCGTTGTTTGGCGGTGTGGGCAAGCCCGAGGTGTATTTGTATGGGTCGCACTACCTCAGCGGTTTTTTGAACGAGAAACCGCTAGCGCGCCTGCGCAGTGACCTCGCGCAGTTCGGCTTGGCCCGCGACGAGGCCATGCCCGAGACGGAAGACCATGTGGCCTATCTTTGTGAAGTGATGCGCTACCTGATTGCGGGTGACGATATGTCGGTCTGCCACCTGACCAGCCAGCGGGATTTTTATGCCACCCATTTGCAGCCGTGGCTGGAGGCGCTGTGCGATGTTTTGCAGGCGCACCCACGGGCGCAGTTCTACGCTGCCCTGGCTGGGCTGACCCGCGCGTTTGCCGTGGTGGAGGCCCAGGCCTTCGACATGCTCGACAGTTGATCTGCTGAAGCCGTTCGCAGGCCTGCCCTGACCGCTGCCAGGCGCTGGTGCGCGGCAGCGGTCAGGGCTATGTGGGCGTCAGGGCTTGGCAGTGGGCACAGCGTTGGCTGCGGCCAGCGCCGTCATGTTGACCACGCGGCGCACGGTGGACGAGGGCGTCAGCACGTGGGCCGAAGCGGCCGCGCCCAGCAGGATGGGGCCAATGGTGGTGCCGTGGCCGCTGGTGGTTTTGAGCACGTTGAACAGGATGTTGGCAGCATCCAGATTCGGACAGATCAGCACGTTGGCCGCCCCGCTCAAGGTGGTCTCGGGCAGCATGGTGCGGCGCATGGCATCCGACAGGGCCGCATCCCCGTGCAGTTCACCGTCGCACTCGATGTGCGGCGCCGACTGCACAAACAGGTCGCGCGCCTGGCGCATCTTGCGTGCCGATGCCCGGCTGGAAGACCCATAGTTGGAGTGCGACAAAAAGGCCACTTTGGGCGGCAGACCAAAGCGTTGCACCTCCTGGGCGGCCATCAAGGCGATGTCAGCCAGTTCTTCGGCGCTGGGGTCTTCGTTGATGTAGGTGTCGGCAATGAACAGGGTGTGCTGCTCCAGCATGAGGGCGTTCACGGTGGCCAGCTCAGGCGTACCGGCTTTCAGGCCGATCACGTCGCGGATATGGGCCAGATGGTTGTCAAACTTGCCCACCAGACCGCAGATCATGGCGTCAGCATCGCCCAGTCGCACCATCAGGGATGCAATCAGTGTGTTGGAGCGGCGCACGATGGCTTTGGCTGCTTCGGGGGTGACGCCGCGCCGACCCATCAGGCTGACGTAGGTCTCCCAGTAACGGCGAAAGCGCGGGTCGTCTTCCGGGTCGCAGACTTCTACGTCCTTGCCCGGCTGGATGCGCAGACCTGCCTTTTCGATGCGGGCGGCAATCACGGCGGGGCGGCCAATCAGGATGGGGCGTGCCAGGCCATCGTCTACGGCCACTTGTGCGGCGCGCAGTACGCGATCATCTTCGCCTTCGGCATAAGCGACGCGGCTGTTGGCCAGCTTGGCAGCGTGGAATACCGGGCGCATGAACATGCCGGTCTGATAAACAAAGCGCGTCAGGCTTTCGCGGTAGGCGTCAATGTCAGCAATCGGGCGGGTGGCCACGCCCGAGTCGGCAGCAGCCTGCGCCACGGCGGGGGCAATGCGCAGAATCAGGCGCGCATCAAACGGGGTGGGGATGAGGTAGTCGGGGCCGAAGTGCAAGTCTTTGCCCGCATAGGCGGCGGCGACTTCATCGCTGGGCTCGGCTTTGGCCAGATCGGCAATCTGGCGCACGCAGGCCAGCTTCATGGCGTCGGTGATCTTGGTGGCGCCGCAATCGAGTGCACCCCGGAAAATATACGGAAAGCACAGGACGTTGTTGACCTGGTTGGGGTAGTCAGAGCGGCCCGTGGCAATGATGCAATCGGGCCGAGCGGCCTTGGCCAGCTCGGGGCGGATTTCTGGCTCAGGGTTGGCCAGGGCCAGGATGATGGGCTTGGCGGCCATGGTCTTGACCATCTCGACCGTCAGCACACCAGGGGCCGAACAGCCCAGAAACACGTCGGCACCATCGACCGCATCAGCCAGCGTGCGGGCGTCGGTTTTTTGCGCATAACGGGCCTTCGATTCGTCGTAGCCACCGGGGCGGCCTTCGTAGATGACGCCCTTGGAGTCACACATGAAGACGTTTTCTACTTTGACGCCCAGGCCCACCATGACGTTCACGCAGGCGATGGCCGCAGCCCCGGCACCTGAGACCGCTACCTTGACATCACCAATCTGTTTATCGACCAGTTCCAGGCCATTCAGCAGGGCCGCGCTGGAAATGATGGCCGTGCCGTGCTGGTCGTCATGGAACACCGGAATGTTCATGCGCTTGGAGAGTTCGCGCTCGATGTAGAAGCACTCGGGGGCTTTGATGTCTTCGAGATTGATGCCGCCCAGCGTAGGCTCTAGCGCCGCAATGATGTCGATCAGCTTATCTGGGTCGTTCTCGGCGAGTTCGATGTCGAACACATCCACACCAGCGAACTTTTTGAACAAGCAACCCTTGCCTTCCATCACGGGTTTGCTGGCCAGTGGCCCGATGTTGCCCAGGCCCAGGACGGCAGTGCCGTTGGTGACCACGCCGACCAGGTTGCCGCGCGCCGTGTATTCATGGGCCAAGGCAGGGTCCGCCTCAATGTCCAGACAGGGATAAGCAACGCCAGGCGAATAGGCCAGGGACAAGTCACGCTGGTTGGACAATGGTTTGGTGGGCGTGACGGAAATCTTGCCCCTGCCTGGGTTACGGTGGTATTCGAGCGCGGCTTCGCGCAGAGCTTGTTCGGCGGTTGACAGGTTTTGGGTCATACAGAAAATTCCTCGCAGATTGCCAAATGAGCTTACCCGATGCTGGCAGCTGTTGCTGTGGCTGGTCGCGCAATTGCTGTACTTGTGGATCATTGCTCCAGCAGTCGGTTTGCAAGACCGGCGGTTGAAGCAAGGATGAGGATTGGCGCAATTTTGAAAATATTCGATGCCATGGCTTAAGTGCGTTAAAAAGTGATGTAGAATTCCAGCTGTGCTTGAGTTCTGAGGTTGTAAAAAATACAAAATCAGAAATTTCCAGAATTCAGACAAAGTCAAAATTCTGTGTTATAATTCAAAGCTTAGCGGCTGTAGCTCAGCTGGATAGAGTACTTGGCTACGAACCAAGGGGTCGTGGGTTCGATTCCTGCCAGCCGCACCAAAAAGTAAGCCCTGCAATCTCAAAAAGATTGCAGGGCTTTTTCTTTTGTGTTTTTGCTCTTGCGGTAATGAATTTTGCGTGCCGCTGTGGGCAGCGGCGTGCACGGGGTACATCGTCATGAGTAAGGTGTTTTCCAAGGAATCGGCGACGCAAGACGAAGAAGACGTCCAAATGCCTGCGTTGCCTGTGGGCGGCAAGAACTACATCACACCTTCTGGCTACGATCGACTGAAGGCAGAGTTGCTGGGTCTTATAGATATTGAGCGTCCCAAGGTGGTCGAGGTAGTTCACTGGGCTGCGAGCAACGGCGACCGGTCTGAAAATGGGGACTACCTCTACGGCAAGAAGCGCTTGCGAGAAATTGACAGGCGCATTCGGTTTTTGACGAAACGTCTTGAAATAGCCGAGGTCGTCGATCCAACCGTGCATGCCGGTAGCGACCAGATATTCTTTGGTGCAAAAGTCACTTACGTAGATGATCTAGGGCACCAACGCACGATCACCATTTTGGGTGTTGATGAGGCAGACAGTAGCCAGCAC
>NZ_JAQUAL010000099.1:0-2005 GCF_028687295.1 Simplicispira sp. | reverse complement strand
GATGTGTAGCGTTCGCGGGTCATGAGCAGGGCATTGGGACGGTGACCGTGCTCGGCCATCAACACCATGAGCCGTTTGGCAACGATGCTTGCAATGCGCTTGCCCAAACCAATATCGGTCATCAGTTCGCTGCGTGTGCGGCTTCCTGTGAAGCGCAGCAGCTTGTCCCAGATGGGTTGGTTGTCGTTGTTGGTGGGGGGGAGCTGCTCCAGGCCCTCGGCACGCAACGCTTGTGCCAACAATTTTTCTCCCAGACCTTCTGACTCGCTGTGGGCCAGTGTTTTGAGATAGTTACGTATTTTTGAGCGTGCCCTGCCGGTGCGTACGAAACCGAGCCAGGCAGGATTGGGTGTCGCAGCAGGTGTTGTGATGATTTCAACGACATCACCATTCTTGAGTTCCGTACGCAGCGGTACTTGCTCATTGTTGATTTTTGCTGCGGCCGTACTGTTGCCAATATTGCTGTGGATGGCATAAGCGAAGTCCACGACCGTAGCGCCGCGTGGCAGCGCCATGATCTGGCTTTTCGGGGTGAATACGTAAACGGCATCCGGGAAGAGATCCACCTTGACGTGATCCCAGAATTCCGCAGCATCACGGGTCTCGTTCTGAATGTCCAGTAGCGACTGTAGCCATTTGGTGCCCAACCGTTCTGCCGCTTTGCCTTCGGTGTCTTGTGCCTTGTACAGCCAGTGTGCTGCCACACCGGCTTCCGCAATGATGTGCATCTCTTCCGTGCGCATCTGGAATTCGATATTCACGCCCGATGGCCCCACCAAGGTGGTGTGCAAAGACTGATAGCCGTTGAGCTTGGCAATGGCAATATGGTCTTTGAACTTGCCAGGCACCGGTTTGTACATTTGGTGCAGGATGCCGAGCGCGGTGTAGCAATCGGTCACGGTGGGAACGATGACACGGAAACCATAAATGTCAGTCACCTGGGCAAAGCTCAGATGTTTCTGTTCCATCTTCTGGTAGATGGCGTAAAGCGTTTTCTCCCTGCCTGCAAGGCGCACTTTCATGCCCATCTTGGCAAAAACGTTGTCCACGTCGAGCTGCACTTTTTGCACCAGGTCACGCCGTCGGTTGCGCGATTTCTGGATGGCTTTGCTCAGGGTGGCATGGCGCCACGGATGCAGGTGGCGAAAAGACAGATCCTGCAATTCCCGGTAGGTCTGGTTGAGTCCGAGCCGGTGAGCGATGGGCGCGTAGATTTCCAGTGTTTCCGATGAGATGCGCCCCCATTTGCTGCGGGGCATGTCCGCAAGCGTGCGCATGTTATGGGTACGATCCGCCAACTTGATAAGAATGACGCGCACATCGCGGGCCATGGCCAGCAACATTTTGCGAAACGACTCTGCCTGGTTTTCTTCCCGGGTGTCAAATTGCAGCTTGTCCAGCTTGGTCAGTCCATCCACCAGCTCTGCTACGGGCGAGCCGAACCGGTCAATCAGATCGGATTTGGTGACGCCGCAGTCCTCCATTGCATCATGTAAGAGCGCTGCCATGAGTGCCTGGGCGTCCAGCTTCCAGGTGGCGCACTGTGCTGCCACCGCGATGGGGTGGGTGATGTAGGGTTCGTCGCTGTTGCGCAGTTGCCCCAGGTGGGCAGCGTCAGCATAACGATAGGCCTGCCGTACCAGTTCGATGCTGGGTGCATCCAGATAGTCGAGGCTGTCTGTGAGTGCCGCAAAGCTGGCTGCGGCTGCATTGGCCGCAGCAGCTCCCGCGCTGCTTGGATGGGCGCTCGCACCGGGAGAGCCATGGGGAGGGGACTTTTTCAACACCGCGTTCATGCCTTAAATGTAGCGCTGCTGGCAAAGATAGTGGGAAACCATCAAAAAAGCACCGTCAGGCGGTGCTTTGTATGGATTGGGTGGTGGCTTGGGATCAGCCTGGAACCTTTTTCAGCATTTCCAGACCGACTTTGCCTGCGGCAATTTCGCGCAGTGCAGTCACTGCGGGCTTGTTTTTGCTCTCGATGCGGGGGGCGTGGCCTTGGCTG
>NZ_JAQUAL010000229.1:0-2902 GCF_028687295.1 Simplicispira sp. | reverse complement strand
GGATGGTCGGCCCGCCCACCTCATCGACCGCGCCGGGAATGATCTGCGCCAGCGTTTTGCCGGGGTACAGCTGCTGGTGGCGGTGGATGTTCTCGACCACCACGATGGCGTCGTCCACCAGAATGCCAATCGAAAAAATCAGCGCAAACAGCGACACCCGGTTGAGCGTGAAGCCCCAGGCCCACGAGGCAAACAGCGTGGCCGTGAGCGTCAGCACCACCGCCGTGCCGACGATGGCCGCCTCGCGCCGGCCCAGCGCAATGAACACCAGCGCCACCACCGAGGCGGTGGCAAACAGCAGCTTCTGGATCAGCTTTTGCGCCTTGTCGTTGGCGGTGGCGCCGTAGTTGCGCGTCTCGGCCACCTGCATGTCTGCTGGGATGACGGTGTTTTTCAGCGCCTCGACCCGCGCCATCACGGCGTTGGCCACGTCGATGGCGTTCTCGCCGGGCTTTTTGGTGATGGCCAGGGTGACGGCGGGGTATTCCGCCGCCTTGTCGCCCGCCGTGCCGTGCCAGACGTAGCGGCTGGGCGGCGGCGCACCGTCGCGCACGCTGGCCACGTCGGCCAGAAACACCGGCTTGCCCGCGCGCACGCCCACCACCAGCTCGGCCACCTCGGCGGCGTTGGCCAGGAACGGCCCCGACTCGATGGCCACCGCGCGGTTGCCGCCCAGCAGCTCGCCCACGGGCAGACCGAGGTTGGCCGATTGCAGCGCGCGGCGCAGGTCGTCCACGGTGACGCCCGCGCCCGCCATGCGCGCGGCGTCCATCTCGACCATCACGGCGCGACCCGGGCCGCCGATGGTGTGGACGGTGCGGGTGCCGGGCACGCGCTTCAAGTCCACCTCCACGCTGTGGGCCACGCGCTCCAGATCAAAAGCGCCGGTCTGCGGGTTGGGGCTGAACAGCGTCAGCGAGACGATGGGCACATCGTCAATCCCCTTGGGTTTGACCAAGGGCGGCTGCACGCCCAGGCCCTGGGGCAGCCAGTCGGCATTCGATTGCACCGTGTCGTACAGCCGCACCAGCGCCTCGGTGCGCGGCACGCCCACCTTGAACTGCACCGTGAGCACGGCCACGCCGGGGCGCGACAGCGACATCACATGCTCGGTGCCGGTGATTTGCGACAGCACCTGCTCGGCGGGGATGGCCACCATCTGCTCCACGTCGCGCACGCTGGCGCCGGGGAACGGAATGATGACGTTGGCCATGGTGACGTTGATCTGCGGCTCTTCTTCGCGCGGTGTGACCAGCACGGCAAAGGCGCCCAGCAGCAGCGCCAGCAGCGCCAGCAGCGGCGTGATCTGCGCCCCCTGAAAAAACGCCGCAATGCGGCCCGAAACGCCCAGGGTCTGGCGGGGTGGAATGGAACTCATGGCCAGTCCCTTATTGCGCGCGCGTGGCGGCTTGCGGGTCGGCAATCACCTGCTCGCCCGGCGCCACGCCGGTCAGCACCTCGACGCGGTCGCCATCGACGCGGCCCAGGCGCACCTGGCGCAGCAGGGGCTTGCCGCCCTCGCCCTGCACGTACACGCCGGTCATCTCAGCGCGGCGCACGATGGACTGGAGCGGCACCGTCACGCGCTGGCCCGCCGTGCTGGCGCCCGTGCCCGCCACCGGCAGCCACAGGCGGGCAAACATGCCGGGCGCTACGCCGTTCAGGCCCGGGGGCAGATCGGCGCGCACTTGCTGGGTGTGCGTGGCCGCATCCACGGTGGGCAAGCGCTGCACGCGCGTGGGCTGGGGCCACTGCTGCGCGCCGCTCAAACCGGGCAGCTCGACGCGCACGGCCTCACTGCTGGCACTGGCGTTGTTGCGGTCGCTGGCACCGGCGCTGCTGCCGACCTTGGCTTTGCCGCCATCGCCTGCCAGGCCCGTGGCCTGCACCGCGCTGGCTGCGCCCAGCCACACCGACTGCGCCACCGATTGCGGCACCGCCGCCGTCACGCGCAGTGCGCTGGGGTCGTACAGGGTGAGCAGCGCGCGCCCGGGCAGGGCCATGTCGCCCAGCTGCACCGGCACCTCGGCCACCACACCCGCATACGGGGCGCGCACCGTGTGCAGGCCCGTCTGTGTGCGCGCCGCGCCCGCCTGCGCCACCTGCGCGGCCACCTGGGCGCGTGTGGCCTTGAACTCGGACTCGGCCCGCTCCAGCGCAGCTTGGCTGATGTATTTTTGCTGGTAAAGCTGCTGCTGGCGGCCGTACTCGCGCGTGGCCACCTCCAGCGCAGCGCGGGCCGCCAGCACCTGGGCGTCGCTGGCGGCAGCACTTTGGTCGGCAGTGCGCGCATCAATGCGCAGCAGCAACTGGCCCGCCTGCACCCGGTCGCCCGCCTTCACGGCCAGCTCGACCACGGCACCGCTGACCTGGGCGGCAACCACGGTCTGGCGCACGGCCTCGACCACGCCGTCAAAGCCGCTGCGCCCCTGGACGCTGGCTACCTGTGCGGGCACCACGGCCAGCACGGCGGGCGCTGTGGCGGCAGCAGCGGCGGACAGCGACACCGGCAGCGCTACGGCCAGGGCAATGGCAAAGGGACGGAGTGGGGGCATGGGCAGTCTTTCAAAACAGGCCTGCGCTACCAGCCAACGGGGATTCACGACGTTGCCGGGGCGGCGAGGCTCAAGCGCTATTATTTGCATGAATAGTTAAATAGTCAAATAGTTGATCTATCAACATCGCCCTGATGGCGGTAGGCCCTCGGGCGTATCGCTACAGTGCCAAGGCCCTTGGCTGGCGGGCTGTGCCTGCGGCCCTCCTCCACGCCCTTCGTTTTTTTGCTGCCCATGAACCGCAATCTCTGGCTACTGGCCTTGTGCCAAGGTCTGTTTCTGACCAACAACGTGGTGTTCATCGCCATCAACGGGCTGGTGGGCCTGCAACTGGCGCCCTATGGCTG
>NZ_JAQUAL010000098.1:0-11829 GCF_028687295.1 Simplicispira sp. | reverse complement strand
CAGCAACAGGCCGATGCTGCGGGTGTGGCACTGCGCGCACCACCACCCGAGCCCACCAGCTGCTGCGGACGCGGCTGCAACGGCTGCGTCTGGGAGGGGTTTTACGCGGCCACAGAATACTGGCGCCAGGAAGCGCTGCTACAACTTAGTGAGCTGTAAGCGCCCGCTGTACAAGCCTTAGAGGCCGATTCGATCTAAAAATGGGCCCAAGAAAAAATCAGCCCAGCTCCTCCACCGCCACATAGCGCTGGCGCCAGTCCTCGAAGGCCAGGGTGTCGGCGGCCTCGATGGCTTTTTGCGCGGCGATGGATTCGCGCGCCAGGGCCTCGAAGTGCTGTTGCTGCACGGCGGGCCAGGGTTGCTGCAGCAGGGCGTCGCGGGCGCGCACCGACTGCTGCAAAGCAAACGCGTTGAAGCTGTTGCCCTGCGCGGCCATCTCTTGCAACACCCGCGCCGAGGGCGTGCTCTCGGGCTGTGCCAGCCGCGCCTGCGCCGCCTGCAAGGCCACGCTATAGGCGTCGGTGGCGTGGGCCGCGTCCAGCGCGGCGGCCAGCGGCGCGCACTCGGCCAGGATGTCGGCGCCCCAAGTGGCCAGCGCCACCGACTGGCCCTGGCGCTGCAAGGTCAGGCCCGGCTCGCGGCCGCGCTCTGCCGTCAGGTGCTGGTTGCGCTTGATTTGGGCAATCTCGGCGGGCGTGTCGGGCGGGCTGTCCGAGAGCAGGCAGTGCAGCAAAAACACGTCCAGAAAGCGCATGGTCTGGGCGGCAATGCCCACCGACTCGAAGGGATCGAGGTCCATCAGGCGCACTTCCACGTATTCCACGCCGCGCTCGCGCAGGGCGTGCAGCGGGCGCTCGCCGGTGCGCACGGTGCGCTTGGGGCGGATGGTGCCGTAGAACTCGTTCTCGATCTGCAACAGGCTGGTGGCCAGCTGGTTGTAGTCGCCGCCGGGGTTGCGCACGCCCACGGCCTCGTAGGCGGGGTACGGCTGGGTCAATGCCTCGTGCAGGGAGTTGGCGTAGCCCTCCAGGCCGTTGTAGCTCACGGCCAGACTGGCCTGGGCGTCGCTCTGGTAGCCCAGGCGGCCCATGCGCAGCGACGTGGCGTGCGGCAGGTAGAGCGAAGCGCCGCTGTCGCCCAGCGGCTGCAAGGCGTGGTCGCGCCCCTGCACAAAGCACGGGCACAGCGCAGGCGAAGCGCCAAACAGGTACAGCAGCACAAAGGCGTGGCGGCGGAAATTGCGGATCAGCGCAAAGTACTGGTCGCTGGTCACGCCGGGCAGCGACCAGTTGTAGTGCAGGCCCGAGATGGTCTGCATGCGCCGCCCGTAGCGGTGGCCCAGGCCCATGCGGTACACGCTCTTGGCGCGGCCCACGTTGGAGCTGCCGTAGCGCGCCAGGGGGATGGTCTCGTCGGTGGGCAGGCCGCAGGGCATGCTCGACACCCACAGCATCTCGCCGCCCTGCGCCTGCAGCGTGTGGTACACAAACTGGTGGATGGCCGTCAGCTCATCGAGGCACTCTTGTACGCCCAGGCGCGCGCCGGTGATGAGCTCGATTTGCGACTCGCTGTAGTCGGTGGTGATGTGCGGATGCGTCAGCGCTGCGCCCAGCGCCAGCGGGTGGGGCGTCAAGGCCAGGCTGCCGCTGGGCAGCACGCGCAGGCCTTCTTTTTCAATGCCACGGCGCATGCCCGTGAGCTGCTCCAGGGTGGGCGCGATCATTTTTTTCTGCAAGGCTGTCATGTGTCATTGCCTATCTTTTGTTTCGGGCCGAAACTTAACACGGCCAGACAACGGCCTGCTGACGGCCCTGGCCAAACCCGGCGCGCAAAATCGCCCTTGCCTCGCGGCCTGGGCGCCCAGCGCCGGATGCAGTATGTTTTTGATAGCTGCTTGCGCACACCGGGCGGGCGCTGGAGCCATTTTTAACCTTTAACCCTGACGAGGAGAACCCATGAAAGCCATCTGGAACGGCGTGGTGGTCGCCGAGAGCGACGACACCATACTGGTCGAAGGAAACCACTACTTTCCCGAGAGCGCGCTGCACCGCGAATACTTCACCTTCAGCAACCACAAAACCACCTGCCCCTGGAAGGGCCAGGCCACGTATTTGTCGCTGCTGGTGAACGGCGAACTCAACCCCGAAGCGGCCTGGACGTATGCCGACCCGCGCCCCGAGGCCGAACATGTGCGCGGCCATGTGGCCTTCTGGAAGGGCGTGTCGGTGGCCTGAAACCGGGGCAGGCGCCAGCGCGCGGTTATCCCTGCGCGCACTGGACAATCCTGTGGACAAGTTTTGACAAGCCTTGTATGAGCCACGCAAGTGCTTGATTTGTAATGAAATTCAACGATACGCCTATTTTTTAGGCAATTTCGCACACCCACCGGACTAGGGTTATCCCTTGTTCCGTTGGACAATCGTGTGGATAACTCTGAAAAAGTCTTGCATTAGCGCGCTAAGTCATTGATTGATAAGGCCCTAAAACGCATTGCCTATTTTTCAGGCACACCCGCATGGCGGGGGGTGAGCACAGCACAAGCCACAGATCGCTATCAATTAAATAGCTGCTAGCGCTCGCCACACAAGGCCAAAATCTACTTTTAACTATTTATTTCACCATGACCACTGCCTCCGCTGCACCGCATGCCGTCCCGTTTTTTATTGCCCGCACCCACCCCGATGGCCAGCAGTGCGACGCCTGGCCCGAGCAGCCGCTGCTGGTGTCGCTGGAGCAAGGCGGCATTGACTGGCCCAGCTCCTGCCGCAACGGCACCTGCCGCACCTGCATAGGCCAGCTGGCCAGCGGCCAGGTGCGCTACAGCGTGGACTGGCCGGGCCTGTCAGCAGAAGAGATCGCCAGCGGCTGTGTGCTGCCTTGCGTGGCGCACCCGGCCTCGGACGTGGTGCTGGAAATGCCCGGTATATAGACCACCCTGCGCGCACGGCCCACGCCACGGCGCTAAAATCCAGCCTTTTTGGGCCCGCGTGCCAACCACGCACCGGCCCACCGTGCGGCGGTGCTGCAACGCGGCCCACCCCCTGCGGCCCACCGAAGAAAGCCCCCATGACAACCCCCCTGACCCCCGCACCCATCTCGCCGGTGCAAGAGATCGTGGCCGAAATGCGCGCCGGGCGCATGGTCATCCTCGTCGATGAGGAAGACCGCGAAAACGAAGGCGACCTGGTGCTGGCCGCTGACCACGTCACGCCCGAGGCCATCAACTTCATGGCCCGCTTTGGCCGTGGCCTGATCTGCCTGACGCTGACACGCGAGCGCTGCGAATTCTTGAAACTGCCGCCCATGGCGGCGCGCAACGGCACCGTCTACAGCACCGCGTTCACGGTGTCCATCGAGGCCGCTGAGGGCGTGACAACCGGCATCAGCGCAGCCGACCGCGCCCGCACCGTGCAGGTGGCCGTGGCCCAGAGCAGCCAGCCCACCGACCTGGTGCAGCCAGGCCACATCTTCCCGCTGCAAGCGGTGGATGGCGGCGTGCTCATGCGCGCAGGCCACACCGAAGCGGGTTGCGACCTGTCGGCCCTGGCCGGCTGCAGCCCCGCTGCCGTGATCTGCGAGATCATGAAAGACGACGGCACCATGGCGCGCCTGCCCGATCTGCAAGTTTTTGCCGCCGAACACGGCCTGAAGATTGGCACCATCGCCGACCTGATCGAGTACCGCAGCCGCACCGAATCGCTGGTCGAAAAGGTGGGCCAGCGCACGCTGCAAACGGCCTACGGCGAGTTCACCGCCCACGCTTTCCGCGACCAGCCCAGCCAGGCCGTGCACCTGGCGCTGGTCAAGGGTGCCTGGGTGCCCGAAGACGTGGTGCCCGTGCGCGTACACGAGCCCCTGTCGGTGCTCGACGCGCTGGAAGTCAACCGCTCCATGCACTCATGGGGGCTGGACAGCAGCCTGCAATACATCGCCAGCCAGGGCAAAGGCGTGGCCGTGCTGCTCAACTGCGGTGAAAGCGCCGCACAACTGCTGGAGCAGTTCGAGGGCAAGGCCCGCTCGGCACAGGCCCCCGAGCGCGGCCGCATGGACTTGCGCACCTACGGCGTGGGCGCACAAATCCTGCGCGAATGCGGCGTCCAGCGCATGCAGCTCATGGGCCAGCCCCGGCGCATGCCCAGCATGATGGGCTACGGCCTCGAAATCACCGGCTACATCCCCAAGGAGTAAACCCATGTTGAACGCAGACAAAGGCACCGCCAACGGCCTCGATGGCAGCAAGCTGCACATCGGCATCGTGCAGGCACGCTTCAACGAAGGCATTACCAACGCGCTGGCCGAGGCCTGCCGCAATGCCCTGCAAGACCTGGGCGTAGCGCCAGAGCACATCACCCATGTGTTCGTGCCTGGCGCCCTGGAAGTACCGCTGGCCCTGCAAGCCCTGGCCGAGCGCGACGAGTTTGACGCGCTGATTGCGCTGGGCTGCATCATCCGCGGCGAAACCTACCACTTCGAGCTGGTGGCCAACGAATCGGGTGCGGGCGTCACGCGCGTTGCGCTGGACTACCAGCTGCCCATTGCCAACGCCATCCTGACCACCGAAAACCTCGACCAGGCCGTGGCCCGCCAAACCGAAAAAGGGCGCGACGCCGCCTACGTGGCCGTCGAAATGGCCAACCTCCTGGGAACCCTGTCATGAGCGAGCACAACCCCGCCGCCCCCGCGCAAGCGCCCCGGCAATCGCGCACCGGCCTGACCAGCACGGGCGCACGCAAGGCCGCCGCCAAGTCGGGCCGTACGCGCGCCCGTGAATTTGTCCTGCAAGCGCTTTACCAGCACCTGGTGGGTGGCAACAGCGCCGAGTCCATCGACGCCTTCACGCGCGACCTGTCGGGCTTTCACAAGGCCGACGCAGCGCACTACAACGCCGTGCTGCACGGCTGCATCAGCACCGCTGCCGACCTGGACGCGCTGATCACCCCGCTGCTAGACCGCAAGATGGCCGAGATCTCGCCCATCGAAC
This sequence comes from Simplicispira sp., assembly GCF_028687295.1. Taxonomy (NCBI): domain Bacteria; kingdom Pseudomonadati; phylum Pseudomonadota; class Betaproteobacteria; order Burkholderiales; family Comamonadaceae; genus Simplicispira; species Simplicispira sp. The sequence continues at coordinate 6,848 of NZ_JAQUAL010000098.1, read as the reverse complement.
ACGCTGCCATGTGGATTGGCACGTTTGAATTGCAGCACTGCCACGACGTGCCCTGGCGCGTGGTGCTGAACGAGTGCATCGAGCTGGCCAAGGAGTTTGGCGGCACCGACGGCCACAAATACGTCAACGGCGTGCTCGGCGGCCTGGCACCGCGCCTGCGCAGCGCCGAAGTGGCCCGCGACGCCGCCGCCCCTGCACGCGGCGCTGCACCGGCCCGTGACAACGCCAGCGCGCACACCAGCGACACCCCGGTGGACAACACAGCCGCCAGTGCACCTGCCGACGCACCTGTCGGTGATGCTGCCAGCGCTGTCGCAGCGCCCAGCGCGCCTGCGGCCTGACGCGCCCAGCACGCGCCATCGCCTGCGCCGCCAACCCCACGGCGGACAGGCGCTACGTTGGCCACCCTGCCCTTTTTTGCCCCGAAAGACCGCGAATCTTTGCGCCGCTGCGGCCCACCTGCCCCATGAAAATCTCCACCCGCGCCCAGCGCATCGAACCGTTTTACGTGATGGAAGTGGCCAAGGCCGCCCAGGCCCTGGCACGCGAGGTGGCCGACACGCGCGAGCCGATGGTCTTTTTGAACATCGGTGAGCCCGACTTCACCGCGCCACCCCTGGTGCAGGAGGCCGCCCAGCGCGCCATCCAGAGCGGCGCCACGCAGTACACGCCATCGCTGGGACTGGAGCCGCTGCGCGAGCGCATCAGCGGCTGGTACGCACAGCGCTTTGGCGTTGATGTGCCCGCGCGGCGCATCGTCGTCACCGCAGGCGCGTCGGCGGCGCTGCAACTGGCCTGCCTGGCACTGATCGACGCGGGCGACGAAATCCTGATGCCCGATCCCAGCTACCCCTGCAACCGGCACTTTGTCAGTGCGGCAGAGGGCAAGGCAGTGCTCATCCCGACCACGGCCGCCGAGCGCTTCCAACTCAGCGCCGACAAGGTGCGCGCCGCCTGGAACGCGCAAACGCGCGGCGTGCTGCTGGCCTCGCCCTCCAACCCCACGGGCACCTCGATTGCGCCCGATGAGCTGCGCCGCATTCATGCCGTGGTGCAAGAGCGCGGCGGCGTGACCATCGTCGATGAGATTTACCTGGGCCTGGGCTACGACGACGCCTTTGCCCAGACCGCGCTGGCCATCGACGAGAACCTCATCAGCATCAACAGCTTCAGCAAATACTTCAACATGACCGGCTGGCGCCTGGGCTGGATGGTGGTGCCCGATGCGCTGGTGCCGGTGGTCGAGCGCCTGGCGCAAAACCTGTTCATCTGCGCCAGCACCGTGTCACAGCACGCCGCGCTGGCCTGCTTCGAGCAAGGCAGCATCGCCGAGTACGAACGCCGCCGCGCCGAGTTCAAGGCGCGGCGCGACTACTTCATCCCGCAGTTGCAAGCGCTGGGCCTGGACGTGCCGGTGCAGCCCGACGGCGCCTTCTACGCCTGGGCCGACTGCACCCATGCTGCGCACAAGCTGGGCGTGCAAGGCAGCTGGGACTTTGCCTACGAGCTGATGCGCCGCGCCCACATCGCCATCACGCCAGGGCGCGACTTTGGCGTGGCCGATACGCAGCGCTTTGTGCGTTTTTCCACGGCCAGCTCCATGGCGCAGCTGCAAGAAGCCGTGGCGCGCCTGCGCGCGCTGCTGGGCTGAAGGGCACACCACCATGGCAGCGTTTGCGTGGCCCGTGCGCATTTACTGGGAGGACACCGATGCGGGCGGCATCGTGTTCTACGCCAACTACCTGAAGTTTTTTGAGCGCGCGCGCACCGAATGGCTGCGCTCGCTGGGCCTGGGCCAGCAGCACCTGCGGGAACAAAATGGCGGCATGTTTGTCGTTACCGATGCGCGTGTGCGCTACCTGCGCCCGGCACGGCTGGACGATGAACTCCTTGTTACCGCAGAGCTGCAAGCCCACGGTGGGGCCTCCCTGACCATCGTGCAGCAAGCGCTCCTCAAGCCAGAGCCCATGAACACCACCCCCACGCTCCTCAGCGAAGGCACCATCCGCATCGGCTGGGTGGACGCCACCACGCTGCGCCCTGCGCGCATCCCTAGCACCCTTCTGGAAATACTTTCATGAACTCCCAAGACATGTCCATCGTCAACCTGGTGCTGCATGCCAGTTGGGTGGTGCAACTGGTCATGCTGCTGCTGCTGTGCGTGTCCGTGGCCAGCTGGGCAGCGATTTTTCGCAAACTGATTGCCTTGAAGCGCGTCAAGGCACTGAACGAAGACTTCGAGCGCGATTTCTGGTCGGGCACCAGCCTCAACGACCTGTATGCCAGCGCCACGCAAAACGCCAAGCACGCTGGCCCCATGGAGCGCATTTTTGCCAGCGGCACGCGCGAATACCAAAAGCTGCGCGAGCGCCGTATCCAGGACACGGGCACGCTGCTCGACGGTGCCCGCCGCGCCATGCGTGCCAGCTTCCAGCGCGAGATGGATGTGGTCGAATCGAGCCTGTCGTTTCTGGGTTCGGTGGCCTCGGTGTCGCCGTATGTGGGGCTGTTTGGCACCGTCTGGGGGATCATGCACGCCTTCACCGGCTTTGCCGGCATGGAGCAAGTCACGCTGGCCACGGTGGCGCCCGGCATTGCCGAAGCGCTGGTGGCCACAGCGCTGGGGCTGTTTTCGGCCATCCCGGCGGTGATTGCCTACAACCGCTTTGCCCACGACTGCGACCGCGTGGCCAACCAGCTGGAAACCTTCATTGAAGAGTTCTCCAACATCTTGCAGCGCAACCTGGGCGCGCAGCCCGCCAGCTCGGCCTCAGGCCATTGATACAGGAGGCTGCCCATGCCCGCCACCACCTCGCGCCAACGCGGTCGCCGCACCATGAACGAGATCAACATGGTGCCGTTCATTGACGTGATGCTGGTGCTGCTCATCATCTTCATGGTGACGGCGCCCATGCTCACGCCTGGCATGGTCAATGTGCCCACCGTGGGCAAAGGCAGCAAGCCGCCCAAAGCCTTTGGCCAGGTGATCGTGCAAAAAGACGGCACGCTGCAACTCAAAACCGATGGCCAGGAGCGCCCCGTCACCCTGCAAGAGCTGGGCCGCACTGCCAAAACCTGGCAGGCCAGCCAGCCGCCCGATACGCCCGTGCTCATCAGTGCCGACAAAACCGTGGCCTACGACAACGTCTTGCAGGCCATGGATGCCCTGCAAAAAGCGGGCGTACAGCGCGTAGGCCTGTCGGTCAAACAAGGCGGCTGACGCACAGACCCCACACCCCCACCGCATGCACAGCCACACCGAACGCGACCACTTTGCACCGCCGCGCCCCCCGGGGCGCCTGCGCGCCATCGCCCTGGCGGTGCTGGCGCACGCGGTGCTGATCGCTGCGCTGACCTGGGGCGTGAACTGGAAAACCAGCAGCGACGACAGTGCCAACGACGGTGGCGAAAGCGCCCTGCAAGCGCAGCTGTGGTCAGCCCTGCCCCAGCAGGCCGCACCGCGCCCGGCACCGCCACCAGAGGTGGTGCAGCCCACCCTGCCCCCGCCACCGCCGCCCGAACCCGTGCGCGCCCCACCCCCGCCTCCGCCCCCACCGGCACCCACGCCCGCACCGGCACCCGTGCGCCAGGCCGTGCCCGACACCCGCGAGGCCGACATCGCCATCGAGCGCGAGAAAAAGCGCCTGCAAAAAGAGCAGCAAGAGAAAGAGCGCAAAGAAGAAGAACGCCGCGAGCGCCTGGAGCAAGAGAAAAAAGAGCGCCTGCAAAAAGAAAAAACCAAGGAAAAAGAAAAAGCCGACAAAGCCGAGCGCGAGAAAGAGCGCAAGGAAGAAGAACGCCGCGAGCGCCTGGAACAAGAGAAAAAAGAACGCCTGCAAAAAGAAAAAGAGAAAGAAAAAGAGCGCGAAAAAGCCGAACGCGAAAAAGAACGCCAGGAAAAACTCGAAAAGCAAAAACAGCAGGCCGAAGAGAAAAAACGCCAGACCCAGGAAGAGCAGCGCAAACAAGAAGCCCTGGAAAAAGCCAGCGCCAAAGCCTCGGAAGCGCGGCGCCAAGAAGCCCTGCGCCGCATGCAGGGCCTGGCGGGCGCCACGGGCGACGACAACGCCACCGGCAACGCCCAGCGCAGCAGCAGCCCCAATGCCGGAGCTGGCGGCAGCGGCACGGGTGCGGGTGGCAAAGGCCAGGGCAGCGGCAGCGGTGGCCCCTCGGCGGGCTACGGCGGCAAAGTGGCCGCCAAGGTCAAGCCCAACATCGTCTATCCCGACGCCCTGACCGGCAACCCGCGCGCCGAAGTGGAAGTGCGCACTTCCCCCGATGGCACCATCGTCGGCACGCGCCTGGTGCAATCCAGCGGCAACAAAGCCTGGGACGAAGCCGTGGTGCGCGCCCTGCAAAAAACCGAAACCCTGCCACGCGACGTGGATGGCCGCGTGCCCAACCCGCTGGTCATCGGCTTCCGGCCCAAAGACTGACACCGCTGCGGCCCGCGTGCCGCAGCCCTTGCATCCTCTACTTTTACCGGCGCAACCCGTGCGCCCACCAAGGACACCCCCATGACCCTCCAAGCCCCCGAACTCCTCCTGCCCGCTGGCTCGCTCGACAAAATGCGCGCCGCCTACGACTTTGGCGCCGACGCCGTGTACGCGGGCCAGCCGCGCTACTCCTTGCGCGCACGCAACAACGAGTTTCGCATCGAGCAAATCCAGCAAGGCATACAAGAGGCCCACGCGCGCGGCAAAAAGTTCTTTTTGACCAGCAACCTGCTGCCGCACAACGACAAGGTGCGCACCTACCTGCGCGACATCGAACCCATCATCGCCATGGGGCCGGACGCCCTCATCATGGCCGACCCCGGCCTGATCATGATGGTGCGCGAGAAGTGGCCACAGGTGCCGATTCACCTGTCGGTGCAGGCCAACACCGTCAACTTCATGGCCGTGAAGTTCTGGCAGAAGGTGGGCGTGACCCGCATCATCCTGTCGCGCGAGTTAAGCCTGGACGAGATCGCCAAAATCCGCCAGGAATGCCCCGACATGGAGCTGGAAGTGTTTGTCCACGGCGCACTGTGCATTGCCTACTCGGGCCGCTGCCTGCTCTCGGGTTACTTCAACCGCCGCGACCCCAACCAGGGCACCTGCACCAACGCCTGCCGCTGGAACTACGCCACGCAAAGCACCGCCACCGACCCCAACACCGGCGAGGCCATTGCCCAGCCCATGGAAGGCGACTTCGACTTTGCCAAGGCCCAAGAAGACGAGCACAGCGCCTTTGCCGCCTGCGGTGGCGGCGCGCGCCACCCGCTGGCCGACCAGGTCTATCTGCTGGAAGAAAAAGAGCGCCCCGGCCAGCTCATGCCCATCATGGAAGACGAGCACGGCACCTACATCATGAACAGCAAAGACCTGCGCGCCGTCGAGCATGTGCAGCGGCTGGTCGAGATTGGTGTCGATTCGCTGAAGATCGAGGGGCGCACCAAGAGCCAGTACTACGTCTCGCGCACGGCGCAGGTGTACCGCCGCGCCATTGACGACGCCGTGGCCGGGCGCGCCTTCAACCCCGAACTCATCACCGAGCTGGAGGGCCTGGCCAACCGGGGCTACACCAGCGGTTTTCTGGAGCGCCGCCCGGCCAACGATTACCAGAACTATGAAACCGGCAGCTCCGGCGCGCGGCGCAGCCAGTTTGTGGCCGAGGTCAAAAACGCCACCGACGGCTGGGCCGAAGTCGAAACCAAAAACCGTTTTGCCGTGGGCGACACACTCGAAATCATCCACCCCAGCGGCAACCGACTCGTGCAGCTGACGCAGATGCGCGGTCTGGAAGGCGAGGAACTGCAAGTGGCCGCCGGCAGCCCGCTGCGTGTGCGCATCCCGCTGGACGGCCCCGCCGAGGGCGCGCTGATTGCCCGGCTGCTGTAAGCGGCGCGCGCTCCCGGCACCCTGTGGCAGCCCGCAAGGGCTGTACGGGCGCTATGTATTCAATAGCTGCCAGCGCACATCCTGCGGGGTTTTCAGCATCAAAATACCCTGAAAACCTTGCGCAGTGCGCGCTAGCAGCTCTCATTTTTGCACTGAACACCGTATGAATATCGTCGTCAATCCCGATCTGCAAGCCTATATCGACCCGCTCACGCCCGAGGAATACGCTGCGCTGGAGCGCAGCATCCTTGCCGAGGGCTGCCGCGACGCGCTGGTGCTGTGGGGCGAAGTGCTGGTCGATGGCCACAACCGCTATGGCATTTGCCAAAAGCACGGCATTGCGTTCCAGACCGTGCAGAACACGCGCTTTACGTCGATGGAAGATGTCCACCTGTGGATGATCGAGCAGCACCTGGGGCGGCGCAGCGTGTCGGACTTCCAGCGCGGCGTGCTGGCGCTGCGCCAACGCGAAATCGTGGCCGCGCGCCGCGAACGCGCGCTGGCCCAGGCCCCCGCAGATGCGCCCGATGCCGCCCCCGGCACCGATGCCGTCGCGCCGGACAGCGTCACCAGCACGGCGCCCGAACCGCTGCCCAGCCGCGAGGCCATCGCCAAGGCCGCGCGCATCAGCAGCACGCAGGTCAAGCTGATCGAAACCATCCAAAAGCAGGCCGCGCCCGAGGTGGTGGCTGCCGTCAGGTCGGGCACGCTGTCGATCAACGCCGCCGCTGCCGTGGCCAGCCTGCCTGCCGAGGAGCAGGTGGCCGCCGCCAGCGCGGGCGCCGATGAACTCAAGCAGGCCGCCAAGCGCGTGCGCGAAGCCAAACGCAAGCCGCGCGCCACGCCCGCCGCCAGTGAAGACGCCACCGACCTGCCCGACACCGTGCCCGCCCTGCAACAGCGCGTGCTGGAGCTGATGGCGCAAAACGACGCCCTGCGCCAGCAAGTGGCCGCGCTGCAAGCGCT
>NZ_JAQUAL010000097.1:0-11870 GCF_028687295.1 Simplicispira sp. | reverse complement strand
CACCACATGCAGCATCAGCGGCGAGCGCTTGCGCAGCAGGGCGGCGGTAGCCCGGGCCCAGTCGCTGTCAGCGGCCTCCAGCGCGGCGACGATGGCAGGCACGCTGTCCAGCGCAAAATATTGGTCAATTTCGGCTCTAGCGCTTGCCAGATGGGCGCTAGCAGCTATCAATTGAGAAGCAACAAACGCCTTGATGGCCGCGCTATCGGCAAATGATTGCGCACCCAGCGCCTCCCAGACACGGGCTTGCTGGTCAACGGCCAAAAAGCCATCGGCCAGATTCAAGGCGATGGCATCTCCAGCACCGATGGTCTCGCCGGTCAGGGCCAGCCACTCGCCCGTGCGGCCCGGGCAGCGGCTCAAAAAGTAGCCCCCGCCCACGTCGGGAAACAGACCAATCGCCGTCTCGGGCATGGCCATCTTGGTGCGCTCGGTGACGATGCGCAGCGCCGCCCCCTGGCTGATGCCCATGCCGCCGCCCATGACGATGCCGTCCATGAAGGCGATGTACGGCTTGGGGTAGCTGTGGATCAGGTGGTTGAGGGCATATTCCTCGGTAAAGAAGTCCTCAATCTCGGGGTTGCCCACGCTACCGGCCTGGTGCAGAAAGCGGATGTCGCCGCCCGCGCAGAAGGCGCCAAACGGGCCTTCCTTGTTGCTGCCACGAATGGCCACCGCCAACACCTTGTCGTCATCTTTCCAGGCCAGCAACACGGCCATCAGATCACGCACCATGCCCAGCGAGAGCGCATTGAGCGCGCGGGGCCGGTTCAACGTAATCAAGCCCACCTGGCCGCGCACTTCACTCAATACCTCAGACACTGTCTCCGTCATTGCTTTTCCCTTCTGGTTGATTGACAACAAAAAGCGCACATTGTCCGATATGGCGCAGCACCGATTGCGCCATCGGGGTTGGAATAGGTGACGGTATGCCGCCCTGGCACCGCACCGCCCAAAAAAAAGCCACCGCAGCAGCGGTGGCTTGTTCCGTATGCACCGGCACCAGGTGCCGGGCAGAGGCCACAAATCAACGGCCAGCGCGCTTGCGGTCGCTTTCTTTCAGGTGGCGCTTGCGCAGGCGAATCGACTTGGGCGTGATTTCGACCAGCTCGTCGTCCTCGATGAATTCCACGCCGTATTCCAGCGTCAGATCGATCGGAGGCGTGATCTTGATCGCATCTTCCTTGCCCGAAACGCGGAAGTTGGTCAGCTGCTTGGTGCGCGTGGCGTTGACCACCAGGTCGTTGTCACGGCTGTGGATGCCGACGATCATGCCTTCGTACACCGGATCGTTGGCCTTGACGAACATGCGGCCCCGGTCGTCGAGCTTGCCCAGCGCGTAGGTGAAGATTTCGCCTTCGTCCATGGAGATCAGCACACCGTTCTTGCGGCCACCGATGTCGCCCTTGTGCGGCTCGTAGCAATCAAAAATGTTGGCAATCAGGCCCGAACCGCGCGTCAGGTTCAAAAACTCGTTGGTGAAACCGATCAGGCCACGGGCCGGGATGCGGTATTCCAGGCGCACACGGCCACGGCCATCGGGCTCCATGTTCACCAGCTCGCCCTTGCGCTCACCCAGCGCCTGCATCACGCCGCCCTGGTGGGATTCTTCGATGTCGGCAGTGACCAGCTCGATAGGCTCGTGCTTGACGCCGTCAATGTCCTTGAACAGCACGCGTGGCTTGGAGACGGCCATTTCGTAGCCTTCGCGGCGCATGTTTTCCAGCAAGATGGTCAAGTGCAACTCGCCCCGGCCCATCACTTCAAAAATGCCTTCTTCGTCGGTTTCATTGACGCGCAGGGCCACGTTGTGTTGCAGCTCTTTTTGCAGGCGATCCCAGATCTGGCGGCTGGTGACGTACTTGCCTTCGCGACCCGCCAGCGGGCTGGTATTGACGCAAAAGTTCATGGTCAGCGTCGGCTCATCGACCTTGAGCATGGGCAGCGGCGCCGGGTTGAGCGGATCGGTCACGGTCACGCCGATGCCGATGTCGGCAATGCCGTTGATCAGCACGATCTCGCCGGGGCCGGCCTCCAGGGCTTGCACACGGTCCAGGCCCTGGAAGGTCAGCACCTGGTTGATACGGCCCTTGACGGATTTACCATCCGGCCCCTCCATCACCACCACGTCCATGTTGGGCTTGATGGTGCCCTGGCTGATGCGGCCCACACCGATACGACCGACAAAGGTGGAAAAGTCCAGCGCGGAGATTTGCAGTTGCAGCGGCGCGGCAGGGTCGCCCTTTTGCGCAGGTACATGCTTCAAGATGGTGTTGAACAGGGCAGACATGTCTGGGCCCCACTGCTCACCGGGCGCACCTTCTTCCAGCGACGACCAGCCGTTGATGCCCGAGGCATACACCACGGGGAAATCGAGCTGCTCATCGGTAGCGCCGAGCTTGTCGAACAGGTCAAACGCGGCATTCACCACCTTGTCGGGGTTGGCGCCGGGCTTGTCCACCTTGTTGACCACGACGATGGGCTTCAAGCCCAGGGCCAGGGCTTTCTTGGTCACAAAGCGCGTCTGGGGCATGGGGCCCTCTTGCGCGTCGATCAGCAGCACCACGCCATCCACCATGGACAGCGCGCGCTCGACTTCACCGCCAAAGTCCGCGTGGCCGGGGGTATCGACGATGTTGATGTGCGTGCCTTCCCAGCTGACGGCGCAGTTTTTGGCCAGGATGGTGATGCCGCGCTCTTTTTCGATGGCGTTGTTGTCCATCACGGTATCGACCACTTTTTCGTGCTCGGCGAAGGTGCCGGACTGGCGCAGCAGCTGGTCCACCATGGTGGTTTTGCCGTGGTCCACGTGGGCGATGATGGCGATATTGCGAATTTGTGTGCTCATGGTGTTTCCAAAATGCCGGCGGCGGATGCGCCCGGCTGACTTTGCAGGATTTGTTGAATTTCAAGGGGACTGAGCAGCCGGTCGGGAATCAGCTCGCCAGCGGCCACATGGGCCACGCCCAGCAGCGCACGCGGCGATTGTCCAAACACGGCCACAGCCTTGGCGTCGGGCCAGGCGCCCCGGCGGCGCACGCCCGACAGAAAGCGCGCTGCATCTTCGGTGCCCAATGTGACGTGCAGATGATCGGCCAGCAGCGCCTCGGGCGGTTGCAGGCAGGCCAGGCGCTGGGCTTCGTCCATGGCTTCGAGATCGGCCAGGGTGACGCAGCGGTCAATCCCCAGGCCACCGGTATCAATGCGGCGCAAAAAGGTCAGGTGGGCGCCACACCCGAGTGCCGCTCCGATGTCTTCGCCGAGCGTGCGGATATACGTGCCTTTGCTGCATGTAACTATGATTTTGATAGCTGGCTGCGCTTGCCCTGTAAGGGCTGGAGCCACATTTAACTGATAAATCTGAATATCCCGCGCAGCACGTTCGACTTCCACTCCCGCACGGGCATATTCGTACAGCGCCTTGCCGTCTTTTTTCAAAGCGCTGTACATCGGCGGCACCTGGCGGATGGCGCCGGTAAATTGCTGCTGCACCTGCGCCAGGCGCTCGGGCGTGAGCATATCGGCGGTAACGGCGCATTCACGCAGCACTTGGCCTTCGGCATCGCCGGTGGTCGTGGTCACGCCCAAGCGGGCGATGGCTTCGTAGGTTTTGGGGGCATCGAGCTGCAACTGGCTGAACTTGGTGGCCGCACCAAAGCACAGGGGCAACACGCCCGTGGCCAATGGATCGAGCGTGCCGGTATGGCCCGCTTTTTCAGCGCGCAGCAGCCACTTGACCTTTTGCAAGGCATCGTTGCTGGAGAAACCCAGCGGCTTGTCAAGCAGCAACACCCCATGCACAGGGCGCCGCTGCACCCTCGTGCGTGGCGCGTTCATGCCTCAATCCTCTTTGGCGCGGGAAGAAACCGCCTTGGCAATCAAGGCGTTCATGTCAGCAGCCCGCTCGGTGGTGCGGTCATAGACAAAGTGCAGCGTGGGCACGGTGTGGATGTGCAGGCGCTTGAACAGGCCGTTGCGCAGAAAGCCTGCGGCCTGGTTCAAGGCAATCTGCGTCTGCTGCGGGTCCCCCGTCAGCAGGCTGAAGAACACCTTGGCATGGGCGTAGTCGGGTGTGACCTCCACGCCTTGCAGCGTCACCATGCCCACGCGCGGGTCTTTCAACTCGCGCGCGATCAGCTCCGACAGATCGCGCTGGATCTGGTCGGACACCTTGAAGGCGCGGTTGGGGGTCGTGGACTTTTTGGCAGCCATGGCTTACAGCGTCCGCGCGATTTCCTTGATCTCGAAGAACTCCAGCTGATCACCTTCTTTGATGTCGTTGTAGTTCTTGAGCTTGATACCGCACTCGAAGCCTTCCTTGACCTCGCGCACATCGTCCTTGAGGCGCTTGAGCGAGTCGATGTCGCCCGTGTACACCACCACGTTGTCGCGCAGCAGGCGGAACTTGGCGTTGCGGTGCACCATCCCGGAGGTGATGTAGGAGCCCGCCACCGTACCGATCTTGGAGGCCACGAACACCGTGCGGATTTCGGCGGTGCCGAGAATCTCTTCGCGCTGCTCGGGGGCCAGCATGCCGGACATGGCCACTTTCAGCTCATCCACAGCGTCGTAAATGATGCTGTAGTAGTGCAGATCCACGCCATTGCTCTCGGCCAGCTTGCGCGCACCGGCGTCAGCCCGCACGTTGAAGCCGATGACGATGGCCTTGGAAGCAATGGCCAAGTTGATGTCGGACTCGCTGATGCCGCCCACACCCGTGTACACCAGTTGCACCTTGACCTCGTCGGTCGAGAGCTTGAGCAGCGACTGCGACAGCGCTTCTTGCGAACCCTGCACGTCGGCCTTGACGATGATGGGCAGCATTTTCACTTCGCCCGCCGTCATGTCGGCAAACATGTTTTCCAGCTTGGCCGCTTGTTGCTTGGCCAGCTTGGTGTTGCGGAACTTGCCAGCGCGGTAGGTTGCGATTTCGCGCGCACGGCGCTCGTCGGACAGCACCATGAACTCATCGCCCGCCTGGGGCACTTCGGTCAGGCCCTGGATTTCGACGGGAATGGAAGGGCCTGCGGTCTTGGCCGTCTTGCCGTTTTCGTCCAGCATGGCACGCACGCGGCCAAAGGTCTGGCCAGCCAGCACCACATCGCCCACCTTGAGCGTGCCCGATTGCACCAGCACCGTAGCGACCGGGCCACGGCCCTTGTCGAGCTTGGCTTCGATGACCAGGCCCTTGGCCATGGATTCGACCGGGGCCTTGAGTTCAAGCACTTCTGCCTGCAGCAGCACCTGTTCCAGCAACTCGTCGATACCCATGCCGGTCTTGGAAGACACGGGCACGAAAGGCGACTCGCCACCGTACTCCTCAGGCACCACCTCTTCCACCACCAGCTCTTGCTTGACGCGGTCGGGGTTGGCATCGGGCTTGTCGGACTTGGTGATGGCCACCACGATAGGAACACCGGCCGCCTTGGCGTGCTTGATGGCTTCCTTGGTCTGGGGCATGACGCCATCGTCGGCTGCCACCACCAGAATCACGATGTCGGTGGCCTGGGCACCACGGGCACGCATGGCCGTGAAAGCCTCGTGACCCGGGGTATCAAGGAACGACACCATGCCGCGCGGGGTTTCGACGTGGTAAGCGCCAATATGCTGGGTAATGCCACCGGCTTCGCCCGTCGCCACCTTGGTGCGGCGGATGTAGTCTAGCAGCGAGGTTTTGCCGTGGTCCACGTGGCCCATCACGGTCACCACCGGAGCGCGCGGCATCAGTGGAGCATCTTGCTGCGCTGCGTCGTCTTGCGTGAACGCTTCTGGATCGTCCAGCGCCGCCACCACAGCCTTGTGGCCCATCTCTTCCACGATGATCATCGCGGTGTCTTGGTCCAACGGCTGGTTGATGGTGACCATCTGGCCCATCTTCATCAGCGCCTTGATGACTTCAGACGCCTTGATCGACATCTTGTGCGCCAGTTCGGCCACGGTAATGGTTTCGGGCACATGCACTTCAATGATGCGTGCCTCAACGGGTGCGGCGTGGCCATGGTGATCGCCACCACGGTCATTGCGGTCGTTACCACGGCGGCCACTGCCGCCCTTGGGACCACCGCGCCAGCCACCACGGCCTGCACCACCGGTGCTGTCGCCCCGGGTCTTGATTTCTTTTTTCTTGGCAGCATCGCCAGCCCAGCTGGACGAGAGCTTGGCGGATTTGACTTCCTTACCTGCACCAGCGGCTGGTGCTGCTGGCGCGCTGCCGGGACGCGCAGAAGCGCCAGGAGCAACAGCGGGTTTGTGCAAGGTGCCCTTCTTGGCATCGGCGGCGGGCTTGGGCGCTGGTTTGGGCTCTTCGGGCTTCTTGGCCACCAGCACTTTGGCAGGCGCAGACATCATGGAGCGAATGGCAGCGGCCTCGGCCTCGGCCTTGCGACGGCGCTCGCCGAGGTCGTTGGCACGGGCCGCTTCCTCTTGCGCACGGGCACGGGATTCAGCCTCGGCTTTGGCACGCGCTTCGGCCTGGGCAGCGGCACGCGCAGCGGCCTCGGCCGCTTGCTCGCGGGAGGCTTCCTGCTTCACAGCAGAGGCTTGGGCCTTCTTTTCTGCTTCCTGGGCAGCGTAGGCAGCGGCACGCTCAGCAGCTTCACGCTCACGCTGCTCGCGGATTTCGCGCTCGCGGCGCTTTTCTGCCAACTCGGTTTCCTGGCGGCGGATCAGCTCTGCCTGGCGGCGTGCTTCTTCCTCGCGACGCACCAGTTCAGGGTTTTCTGCCTGTGCAGGGGTTGCCTGTGGTGCCGCCGCTTCAGGGGCCGCATCCTCAGCGGGGGCTTCCGCGCCCTCCTCGCGCTTGATGAAAGTGCGTTTCTTGCGCACTTCCACCTGGATGGTGCGTGCCTTGCCCGAGGCATCGGCTTGTTTGATCTCGCTGGTCGAACGGGTGACCAGCGTGATCTTCTTGCGGTCTGCTGCGGCCACGCCGTGGCTGGCCTGCAAGTGGGCAAGCAGTTTTTGCTTGTCAGATTCGGTCAGCGCATCGGAGGGCGCTGCCTTGGAAACACCGGCCGACTTGAGTTGCTCAAGCAGGGTTTCGGGGGATTTTTTGAGTTCGCTAGCAAACTCGGCGACAGTGGTACTGGACATATGTGGTTCGTGCCTCCCTGACCTTTACTCTTGCCCCGCGAACCAATGTTCGCGTGCCTTCAAAATCAAGGCTTTGGCTTCTTCTTCGGACTGGCCGGTCAGATCGGTCAGTTCATCGATGGCCAAATCGGCCAGGTCGTCGCGTGTATGGATGCCACCCTCAGCCAGCTTGGCAATCAGCTCGGGGGTCAAACCTTCCAGGTCACGCAACTCTTGCGACACGCTTTCCACGCTTTCTTCGCGTGCGATCTCCATGGTCAGCAGGGCATCCTTGGCCCGCGCCCGCAGTTCGTTCACGGTGTCTTCGTCAAAACTCTCGATGTCGAGCATCTCTTGCAGCGGCACGTAGGCCACTTCTTCCAGACTCTCAAAGCCTTCGGCAATGAGGATATCGGCCATTTCCTGGTCCACATCGAGTTTTTCCATGAACAGGCGACGGGCCGTATCGGTCTCGTTGGCCTGTTTTTGCGCCGATTCGGCAGCATCCATGATGTTGATTTTCCAACCTGTCAGGTCAGAGGCCAGGCGCACGTTCTGGCCGCCACGGCCAATGGCGATGGCGAGGTTTTCCTCGTCAACCACCACGTCCATGGCGTGCTTTTCTTCATCGACGACGATGGACTGCACGTTGGCCGGCGCCAGGGCACCAATCACAAACTGTGCCGGGTCTTCAGACCACAGCACGATGTCCACGCGCTCGCCAGCGAGCTCGTTGGTGACAGCATTGACACGCGTACCGCGCACGCCCACGCAGGTACCGATAGGATCGACACGGCGGTCGTGCGAGAGCACTGCAATCTTGGCACGGCTGCCAGGGTCGCGAGCGCAGCTCTTGATTTCGAGCAGGCCTTGTTCAATTTCAGGCACTTCATGGCGGAACAGTTCCACCATGAACTCCGGCGCCGAGCGCGACAGCACAATGGGCGCACCGCGCAGCGTCAGATCCACTTCCATGATCATGGCGCGCACACGGTCACCACTGCGCAGGTTTTCTTTGGGGATCATTTCGCTGCGGCGCAGGCGGCCTTCCACGCGGCCAGACTCGACGATCAAATCGCCCTTGTCCATGCGCTTGACGGTGCCGGTGAAGATTTTTTCGCCACGGGACATGAAGTCGTTGAGCAGCATCTCGCGCTCAGCGTCGCGGATTTTTTGCAAGATAACCTGCTTGGCTGCCATGGCACCGATGCGGCCAATCGGCACCGACTCAATGGCTTCTTCGATGTATTCGCCCACGGCAATGCCGGGCACGCGCTCTTGGGCATCCATGAGCAGCTCTTCAGCTTCGGGGTTTTGCAGCCCGGCATCGTCAGGCACCACCAGCCAGCGGCGAAAGGTTTCGTAGTGGCCGCTGTCGCGGTCCACCGCCACGCGAATATCCACATCGCCTTCATACAGCTTTTTGGTGGCCTGGGCCAGCGCCAATTCCACGGCACCGAGCACCACATCGCGCTCGACGTTTTTTTCGCGCGAAATGGCCTCAACCAACATCAATAATTCGCGATTCATGCGACGACTCTCCTGTTTCCTTCACCTGCATCCAACAGCCCGGCAACCCCGGCCCGCGCCACCCATACCACCACTAGTCCATCAGCCTTGCGTGGGATTGCCCCCTGCACTGCGCCCTTTGAAATCCACCAAAGGCGCCAGGCGCGCATCGCGCAGCTCGTCCAGTGTGAATCCCAGGGCCTGCAAGGGCGCGGGCACGCGTTTTTTGCTGATCCGCTGCCCTGGCTTGGGCGCGGGCTCATCGCTCCAGACGATTTGCCAGCCACCGGCATCCGTACGCTCCAGCGTGCCACGAAACTTTTTGCGATTGGCGCTGACCTGACCTGCGGCGGCAGCGCCCATAGGATTTTTGAGGGTAATGTCAATCACCTCTCCGGCAAAGCGCAGAAAGTCCTGCTCGTTGCGCAGCGGACGGTCGATACCGGGGGAGGAAACCTCCAGACGCTTGTATTCAACGCCATCGACTTCCAGTGCAAATTGCAGCTGGCGCGTGACTTTTTCGCAATCTTCCACCGTCACGAACTGGTCGGGCAAAGCGGGCACGCCGGGCACCGGCGCCTCCCAGGGCCAATCAATGGTGATGCGCAGCAGGCCACCCGCAGAGCGTTCAATCTCCACCAGGTCGTAGCCCAGACCCGCCACCGTTTGTTCGACTATTTGCTGCAATGCCACGTGCTTTGATTCAATCCCGGAAAAACAAAAAACCCGATAACCCCCAGAGGCTTCGAGCTCCAAAAGCAAACGACCAAAAAAACGGGCGGTTGGTACCCGCCCGTTTGGTCGTGAGGCGCGTATTGTAGCCTGCAAACCGCCGATTGGCAAAGAATTGCCCCGCAACACCCAGCACGCCACCCGAACGCGCCTTCTCCCCGTCAGTTAAGCATCAAATCGGCCTCTAACGCCCGTGCTCTGGGCGCAAGTAGCTATTTTTTTGATAGCGGTTTGAACAATTCAGCCAAATCGCTTTCGGTGAACATGGGCTCGCGCCGCGCTGCCGCACCGCTGTAGAGGCTGTCGGCCAGCTGCGCCTTGCGCTCTTGCAGGGCCAGAATGCGCTCTTCGATGGTGCCCTGCGCCACCAGCTTGACCACCCAGACGTTCTGCAACTGGCCGATGCGGTGGGCGCGGTCGGTGGCCTGGTTTTCCACCGCAGGGTTCCACCAGGGGTCGTAGTGGATCACCGTATCGGCCTGGGGCAGGTTCAGTCCCACGCCGCCCGCCTTGAGGCTGATGAGAAACAAAGGCACCTCGCCGCTGGTGAAACGCTCGATGATGGCGTCGCGCTTTTGGCTCTGGCCGGTGAGCTTGACCCAGGGCAGCTGGCATTTTTTCAGCTCGTCCTCAATCAGGTTGAGCATGCTGGTGAACTGCGAGAACAGCAAAATGCGCCGCCCTTCGGCCAGCATCTCGGGCAGCATGTCCATCAACTGCTCCAGCTTGGCCGAGTTTTTGACTTTTTTCGCTGCCTCCAGCGGCACCAGGCGTGGGTCGCAGCACACCTGGCGCAGCTTGAGCAAGGCATCCAGGATGGTGATTTGCGACTTGGCCAGCCCCTTGGATTGCAGTGCGTCGCGCACGGTTTTTTCCATTCCCAAACGGATGGTTTCGTACAAATCAGCCTGCTTGCCTTCCAGCTCCACAGGCATCAGCGTCTCGATTTTGGCGGGCAGCTCGTGCGCCACCAGGTCTTTGGTGCGCCGCAGCATGAAGGGTGTGACGCGCGCGCGCAGCTGGGCCAGGCGCGTAGTGTCGCCCAGCTTTTCGATGGGCGCGCGAAACAACTCTCCAAACCGCTTCTGGCTGGCCAGAAAACCCGGCATCAAAAAGTGGAACAGGCTCCAGATTTCGCCGAGGTGGTTTTCCATGGGAGTGCCCGAGAGGCACAGCCGGTGGTGTGACTGCAAATCACCCACCACTTGCGCGGCGTGGGTGCTGGCGTTTTTGATGTTCTGCGCCTCATCCAACACCACCAGGTGCCATTCGTGCGCCAGCCAATGTTCGCGGTCGCGCTGCAACAGCGAGTACGGGGCGACAACCACATCGTGATCGGCCACGGCATCGGCCAGGGCATGGCGCTCTTTGCCATGCCAGACCAGGCAGCGCAGTTGCGGACAGAACCGCGCTGCCTCGCGCTGCCAGTTCCCCATCAAGCTGACCGGGGCCACGATGAGCGCGGGGCACGCAAGGCGGCCCGCGTCTTTTTCGACCTGGATATGCACCAGCGTTTGCAGTGTTTTGCCCAGCCCCATGTCGTCGGCCAGGATGCCGCTGAGGCCATGGGCGCGCAAAAACTGCAGCCAGTTGAGGCCGTGACGCTGGTAGGGGCGCAAATCGGCCTGCACGCTGGCGGGCACGGCCACGTCGGGCAGGTGGGCGGCACCTTGCAGCTGCTGCACCAGGGTGCGCAGGGCCTGAGCGCCATCCCAGACCACGCCCTCGCCCAGGGCGGCGCTGGTACGCAGCGCCTCCAGGCGCGACAGGCGCAGGCTCTGGCCCGACAAATCGTGTTGACGGTCACCCACCAGATCGAGCAGCGCGGCCAGCCAGGGCTTGAGCGGCTCGGTGGGCACGCGCACAAAGCCCTCGCCCCATGGCGATGGCAAATAGACAAACGGCGGCCATTGGGGTTGGGCAGTGGCACTGTCAAGGGGCAGATCGGCCACAGCAGCCAGCAGATCGGGCAGCCAGGGCAGGATGTTGTGGCGCTGGCCATTGATCTCCATGCCCAGCGACAAATCAAACCAGGGCGAGGTGTCGGTGTCTGCCTGCAAGTCCCCATCGCCCTGGCCGTGCGGCTGCAGTTGCACCTGCAAATCGTCGGCATGGCTGAGCCAGCCTTGCAGGGCATCGTCCAAAAAGACCTCAAAACCGGCGTTGCGCAGGGCAGCAAAATCGCTGTCGGCCCACTGCAGCCAGGTGTGTTGGGTGGTGGCACCGGGCAGACCAAAGTCACCGCCATCGCCACGCGGGTGCAGGCCCAACGCCAGCAGGCGCTCAATGGCCTGGCGTTCGGCTTCGGGGGTGCGGCGCAGTAGCAGGCGGCCCTCGGCGCTGTCGATCAGCACGGCATCGGGCTGCCCGGCCCACCAGCCGCAGTGGCCTTGGTAATCAAAGCGCAGTTGTGCGTTCAGCAGCCCTTGCTGCGCCACCTGCGCTGCTGGTGTGGGCGCCAGGTGCAGCAGTGCACGCGGGGCACCGCCATCGACTTTCTGGATACCATGCACGCTCGGAGGGGCGGGCAGCGGGCCCAGACCCTGCAACAGCTCTAC
>NZ_JAQUAL010000096.1:0-11872 GCF_028687295.1 Simplicispira sp. | reverse complement strand
GTGCCGGGGCGCAAGATGTTCTACCCGGCGCAAGCCTGATTTTTAGGCCAAAACGGCCTTCAGCCCTTGCGCAGAGCGCGCAAGCAGCTATCGTTTTTGATTATCTATGCCTTCCATTTCTGACCCCGGCGCCAGCGCCCCCGCGACCGATCCCGCCGCCACCGCCGCACACGCCGCACGCAAACTGGAAAAGCGCCTGGTGCGCCAGGTCAGCGCAGCCATTGCCGACTTTGGCCTGATCGAACCGGGCGACAAGGTGATGGTCTGCGTCTCGGGCGGCAAAGACAGCTACGGGCTGCTGGACATCCTGCGCAAGCTGCAAGCGCACGGCAACACGCCATTTGAGCTGATCGCCGTCAACCTCGACCAGAAGCAGCCGGGGTTTCCGGCCCATGTGCTGCCGCAGTACCTGGGCGGTCTGGGCGTGCCGTTCCACATCGAGACGCAGGACACCTACAGCGTGGTCAAGGCCCATGTGCCCGAGGGCAAGACCATGTGCAGCCTGTGCAGCCGCCTGCGCCGGGGCGTGCTGTACCGGCTGGCCGATGAGTTCAAAGTCACCAAAATCGCGCTGGGCCACCACCGCGACGATGTGCTGCAAACCTTTTTCCTGAACATGTTCTTTGGCGGCAAGCTCAAGGGCATGCCACCGAAGGTAGCGAGCGACCGGGGCGACCACATCGTCATCCGCCCGCTGGCCTATGTGGCCGAGGCCGACCTGGCGCGCTGGGCGGAGCTGCAGCAGTTTCCGATCATCCCCTGCACGCTGTGCGGCAGCCAGGACAACCTGCAACGCCAGCAAATCGGCCAGATGCTGCGCGACTGGCAAACCCAGTACCCGGGCCGCATCGAGAACATGGCCGCTGCGCTGCAAAACCTGGTGCCCTCGCACTGCATGGACAGCCGCCACTTCGACTTCAAGGGCCTGCAAACCACCGGCGTGGCCGACCCCGACGGCGACACCGCGTTTGACGACGTGCCGCTGCCCAGCGCCAGCGCGCTGGCACGGATTGCCATCAGGGAACTGTGATGCCACCCCACACGCCTGAACTGCTGCTGCCCGCTGGCTCGCTCGACAAGATGCGCGCCGCCTACGACTTTGGCGCCGACGCGGTGTATGCGGGCCAGCCACGCTACAGCCTGCGCGCGCGCAACAACGAGTTCCGGCTGGAACAAATCGGCATCGGCATTGCCGAGGCGCACGCGCGTGGCAAGAAGTTCTTTGTCACCAGCAACCTGCTGCCGCACAACGACAAGGTGCGCACCTACCTGCGCGACATCGAGCCGGTGATGGCCATGCAGCCCGACGCGCTCATCATGGCCGACCCGGGCCTGATCATGATGGTGCGCGAGCGCTGGCCACAGGTGCCTATCCACCTCTCGGTGCAGGCCAACACCACCAACACGGCGGCGGTGAAGTTCTGGCAGCGCATGGGCGTGGCGCGCATCATCCTGTCACGCGAGCTGAGCCTGGACGAGGTCGAGCGCATCCGCCAGGACTGCCCGGACATGGAGATCGAAGTGTTCGTGCATGGCGCGCTGTGCATTGCCTACTCGGGGCGCTGCCTGCTCTCGGGCTACTTCAACCGGCGCGACCCGAATCAGGGCACCTGCACCAACGCCTGCCGCTGGAGCTACGCCACCCACAGCGCGGGCGTGGATGGCAACACCGGCGAAGCGGCGGCCATCGGTACGTCTGGTACGTCTGGTGCGTCTGGCGAAGGCAGCGGTGACGGGGGCGGTAGCAGCGCTGGCCATGGCTGCGGCAGTGACCACAGCGCGCATGGGGCTGCAACAGCCCAGCCCATCGCGTGGCTGGACGCTGCGCCACCGGCCAGCGCCCGTGCGTCGGCACTGGACGACGGCCCCGGCAGCTACATCATGAACAGCAAGGATTTGCGCGCCGTCGAGCATGTGGCGCGGCTCACGGCCATCGGTGTCGATTCGCTCAAGGTGGAAGGGCGCACCAAAAGCCTGTACTACGTGGCCCGCACCGCGCAGGTGTACCGCCGCGCCATCGACGACGCCGTGGCCGGGCGGCCTTTTGACCCGTCGCTGCTGCACGATCTGGAAGGCTTATCGAACCGCGGCTACACCGCTGGCCTGCTGGAGCAGCGCCCGGCCCACGATTACCAGAACTACGACAGCGGCCACTCGGCCAACCAGCGCAGCCAGTTTGTGGGCGAGGTGCGCAACGTGCAAGACGGCTGGGCCGAGATCGAAACCAAAAACCACTTCGCCGTGGGCGACCTGATCGAAGTCATCCACCCCAGCGGCAACACCACGCTGCGCCTGGCCGCCATGCGCGGCGCCGAGGGCCAGCCGCTGGCGGTGGCGCAGGGCCACCCGGTGCGGGTGTGGATTGCGCTGCCCGAGCGCTACGCGGGCGCCCTGCTGGCACGGGTGTTCGAGCCGGCGCAGTGATGCAAGCTGGCCTGCTGCGCGCCCGGTGCCTGGGCCGGCAGCGTGGCAGGCACTGGGCGCCGGGCTGCTGCTGATTTATAGTCAAATCCGGCTCCCGCGCTGGCACAGCAAGCGCAAGCAGCTATCAAAAAAAGAGCTATCAGGCGACAGCGGGCGCCCGGTAGCCGCCTGTATCCCTCCCGCAACCGGGGTAACGGCATGAGCATGCAGATTGATCCTTCGCACCTCCCAGTCCAGGGCACGCCCGGGGCAGCCCCGGTCGCTGGCACCGCGCCGGTCGCGTCGGTCGCACCCGTCACACCGACTCCGCCCGGAACGCCAGCGGCGCCCGCCCCTGCCCCGGTGGCCGCAGCACCCGCCCAAACCACGCAGGTGAACATTTCGCCGCAAGCGCGCCAGACCGTGGGCGAGGCCGCTGCCGCCCTGCAACGCCAGGGCTTGCTGCTGGATGCGCTGGCCACGGCAGCGGGCGTTCCTGCACCGGGCGCACCAGGGGCAGGGGGCGCAGGCGCGCCCGGCAGCCCCGCCACGGCAGCAACGCCCAGCCAGGCGCTGGCAGCAGCCGTCTTGGCCAATGCCACCGGCAACGCGGCCCGCAGCGCCAGCAGCAGCACGGGTGCCAGCGCCCTGCTCGGCACCAGCGCCACCGGCGCCATGCCGGGCACCGCCGTGCAGGCGCTGGCTGCGCCAGCGGGCACGGCCCCGGCCATGGCCACGGGTGCCACCGTAGCGGTGCCGTCTGCCGGTGCGGCGGCATCCGTGGCCTCCAGACCATCGGTGGTGGCAGGCCCGCAAGGGCCGGGGGCGGCCACGGGCCCTGCGCCCACCACCAGCGCGGCACCCACCTGGCCCAGCGGCGGGGTCAGCGCGCCGCTGCAATCGCTGCTGGGGTCGCTGGTGCAACAGGCCACCGCCGCCGTGCTGCCCCAGCGGGTGCTGGCCATCCAGCCCTGGCCACCGGCGCTACACGCCCAGGTCGATGGCGCGGCAGCGGGGCCGCGCGGTGGGGCCAACGGCCCGGCCCCGGCGCCGCTGCAAACCTGGCTGGTGCGCCAAGGTGTGGTGCAAACACCCGAAGGCGCCCGGGGCGTGTCGATGACGGTGCGGGTGCCAGCGCCCTGGCTGCAAGCGCTGGAGCAGGCACAGACAGAGGCCACGCCCACCCGGTCGTGGCAGGTGTGGCTGATACCCACCTTGCCCACGGCGCCCCCGCCCGCGCCCCCGGCGCTGCAAGCGGCGTTTACCGGGCCATCGCAGGCGCTGCAATCGGGCACGTTTGCGCTGGCGCTGGAGTCGCCCGGCGGCGGGGCGGCGCGCACCAGCGCCTTGCTCACGCTGGAGTTGCAGCCGCTCTTGCCAGCCCCCGCCGCAGCCCAATTGGCGGTGTATGGCCGTGATTTGCCGCACCAGCGCCAAGACCCCTGGCTGCAAATGGCAGCGCTGCAAGCCAGCGGCCAGGTCGAACGCGATGAAAACCGCGCCCGCCACGGCAGCGCCGCACTGTGCGATACCCCCGACTGCCCCTACCTGGGCCGCGCCGCCTGTGTGCAGCCGTTTTGTGCGGCGCTGCGCGTGGTGCCCCAGGTGGGCGCGGCGCCCGCAGTCGGTGCAGCCAGCGGGCTGGGGCCTGGCACCAACGTGCCCTGAGGCGCAGCGCCCGCGCTCAGGGGTACAAGCCGCGCATTTCGCGGGCACGCAGGATGCGCGTGCAGGCCACGATGAAGGTGGCTGTGCGCAGGCTCACGCGGTGCTCCTGGGCCACCTGCCAGACGCCGTCAAACGCCTCTTTCATGATGCGCACCAGGCGCGCGTTGATCTCGTCCTCGCTCCAGAAGAAGCTGGAAAAGTCCTGCACCCACTCAAAGTAGCTCACCGTCACGCCGCCCGCGTTGGCGATCACGTCGGGCAGCACCAGCACGCCCTTGTCGTGCAGGATGTCGTCGGCCTCGGGGGTGGTGGGGCCGTTGGCGCCCTCGATCACCAGCTTGGCCTGGATGCGCGCAGCGTTGTCTTGCGTGATCTGGCCTTCCAGCGCAGCGGGGATGAGGATGTCGCAGGCCACACCCCAGAAATCAGCGGGCGCCATGGTCTCGGCACCGGCAAAACCGCCCACGCCGCCATGCGCTTTCACATGGGCCAGCAGCGCTGGCACATCCAGGCCGCTGGAGTGGCAGATGGTGCCGGTGTGGTCTTGCACCGCCACCACCTTGGCACCGGCCTCGGCAAACAGCTTGGCGGCTGTGCCGCCCACGTTGCCAAAGCCCTGCACGGCCACGCGCGCGCCCTCCAGCACCAGCCCCGTGCGCCGGGCCGCCTCCACGCCCACCGTGAACACGCCGCGCCCCGTGGCCTCCACACGCCCCAGCGAGCCGCCCAGCTCCACCGGCTTGCCCGTGACCACGCCGGTGGCGGTGGCGCCGGTGTTCATGGAATAGGTGTCCATCATCCAGGCCATGATCTGGCCGTTGGTGTTCACGTCGGGAGCGGGAATGTCTTTGCTGGGGCCGATCAGCAGGCCGATCTCGCTGGTGTAGCGGCGCGTCAGGCGCTCGAGTTCGCCGCGCGAGAGGGTTTGGGGATCGACGCGGATGCCGCCCTTGGCACCGCCGTAGGGCACGTTGACGGCGGCGTTCTTGATCGACATCCAGGCCGACAGCGCCATCACCTCCGACAGCGTCACGTCCTGGTGAAACCGCACGCCGCCCTTGCCCGGGCCGCGCGAGAGGTTGTGTTGTACGCGGTAGCCCTCAAAGTGGGCGATGGTGCCGTTGTCCAGCTCGATGGGCACGTCCACGATCAGGATGCGCTTGGGGCGCTTCAAAGTCTCGACCCAGCGCGAGAGGTTGCCCAGGTAGGGCGTCACGCGCTCGACCTGTTGCAGGTAAGTGCCCCAGGGGCCAAGGTGCTCGGCTTGCAGGTACGAGGGCAGGGCGTGCGGGGGCACGGCGGGGGTGCTGGGGGTGAAAGACGACATGGTGCGCTCTCCTTGCGGTGGGGTGAAGGTGTGCAGGATAGACCTGCGCAGGCCGCCTGTCCAAGGCCGATTCAGAGGGGGCCATATGCCGGCCTTGCATGGCCTGCGCCGCCTTGCCGGGAGAAGCAAATCGCTCTGTTTTTGATAGCTTGAAGCGCACACCCAGCGGGCTCCAGAGGCCAAAAACACCTGAAAATTGCGCAGATTACTCCACCGTGAAGTGCTCCAGCGCCGGGTCGCCGCTGGGGTAGCGCAGATCGAGGTTGTGCAGCACCTCGCGCAACAGCGTGGCGATCATCAGGTTGCGGTGGGTTTTGGAGTCGGAGGGCACCACTGTCCAGGGCGCCCAGGGCGTGTGCGTGGCCGCCAGCAGCTGCTCGTAGGCGCGCTGGTAGTCGGCCCACTGCTTGCGCACGGCGATGTCGCCCATGTCGAACTTCCAGTGCTTGGCCGGGTCGTCCAGGCGCTCTTGCAGGCGCTGGCGCTGCTCGTCAAAGCCGATGTGCAGGAAGAACTTGACCACCACCGTGCCCGTCTCGCTGAGCATGCGCTCGAAGTCGTTGATGTGCGCCAGGCGCTGGCGCTGCTGCTCGGGCGTGATCCAGCCGTTGACCACGGGCACCAGCACGTCCTCGTAGTGGCTGCGGTTGAACACCGTCAGCTCGCCCGCGCCGGGCACCTGCTGGTGGATGCGCCACAGGTAGTCGTGGGCGCGCTCCACCTCTGTGGGGGCCTTCCAGCCCACGGCGTGTACGCCCAGCGCGCTCATGCGGCCAAACACGCCGCGGATGGTGCCGTCTTTGCCCGAGGTGTCCATGCCTTGCAGCACCACCAGCAGCTTGTAGCGCTTGTCGGCGTAGAGCAGGTTTTGCAGATCGTCCAGCTCCTGCGCCAGGGCTTCGACCACCGCTTTGTCCTGCACCTTGTCGCCACTGGAGAAGGGTTTGGCCGCAGCGTCCAGGGCGTTGAGCGAAAACGCTTTCTTGCCGTTGCCGTTGCCGTTGCCGTTCTTGCCGACCTTGTCCGGGTCGACCAGTGGTGCGGGTTGCCATGGCGCCCAGCGGTGCACCAGTTCCTTGTTTTTGCTGTCAAAGGGCGAGGTCATGTGTGCTTCCGAAGGAGGAGGGGAGGGCCAGCATAAAACACGGGCGCACCGGACTCAGGCCAGGGGCGGCACGGGCGCGGTGCGCGCGGCCACGTCGGCCTGCATCAGTGCCACAAAGCGCTGTGCGCCCAGGCCCTGCGGGCGCTCTTTGGACCACACCAGATCCACCCACAGCTCCGTGCCGTTGCTGAGGTTGTCAAACGGCATCTGCACCAGGGTGCCCGCCGCAATGCGCGTGCGCACCAGCGCCAGCGGCTGCCAGCCCCAGCCCAGGCCCGCCTCGATCAGCCCGAGGGCGGCAATGTGGTTGTCGGTGCGCCAGTGGTGGCGGGCGAACACAAAGCGCGCATCGCTGTGGGCCAGGTCGCGCCCGGCCACCACGATCTGGCGCGTGGTGGTCAGGTGCTCTTCGCGCAGCCGGGCGCTGTCGGGGTTCTGGCCGCGCGCCACGGCGGCGGCGCGGGCCGCTTGCAGCACGGGGTGCTGGGGCGCCATCACGGCCACCAGGGTTTCGCTGCCCACTTCCTGAAAGCCCTCGCGCCCGTCGATGCTGGGGCGTTCAAACACCAGGGCCAGCTGCGCGCGCCCGGTGTGCAGCAAATCCAGCGCATCGGCCTGCGGCGCGGCCAGCACCTCGACCTGCAACAGCGGGTACTCCTGCGCCAGCGCCGCCAGCGGGCCGCTCCAGGGGGCCGCCAGCAGTTCGGGGGCAATGGCCAGCGTCAGCCGCTCCTCCAGCCCCTGGGTCAGCGCCAGCGCCTGGGCGTTGAGTTGCTGCAACTGCGCCGCCAGCAGCCGCGCCTGGGGTTCGAGCGCGCGCGCTGCCGCCGTGGGGCGAGGTTCGCGGCCCATGCGCTCGAACAGCAACACGTCGAGTTCGGCCTCCAGGTGGCCCACGGCCATGCTGACCGCCGAGGGCACGCGCCCCAGCGCGCGCGCCGCCGCTGAAAAAGAGCCGTGGTCCAGCACGGCCAGAAAAACCTGCACGCTGTCAGAAGAAAAAGCCATGGCGGAAAAGGCGCTGCGCCTGCCAGAAAAACCGCCAATCTATCAGTAAAACTGAAAAAAGTTGACTTAACGTTTCAGAAAACAAGGAATACATTCGCCCCCTATGCACCACAAACCTCCTTTGATTCCGGGCCTGTACGGCCTGCGCCGCCGCGTGGTCTATGTCACGCTGTACGAGTTGATCGCCATTGCCGCCGCCACCGTGGGGCTGGCGCTGCTGTCGGGGCAGGGCGCGGGGCATTCGGGGGTGGTGGCGCTGGTGGCCTCGGTGATTGCCGTGCTGTGGAACCTGGCGTTCAACGCACTGTTTGAGCGCTGGGAGTCGCGCCAGGCCGTGCGCGGGCGCAGCATGGCGCGGCGCATGGCCCATGCCATCGGCTTTGAGGGCGGGCTGGCGCTGATCCTGATACCCATCTTTGCCTGGTGGTTTGGCGTGACGCTGTGGCAGGCGCTGGTCATGGACATCGGGCTGGTGGTGTTCTTCCTGTGCTACACCTTTGCCTTCAACTGGGGCTTTGACCGGGTGTTTGGCCTGCCCGCCTCGGCAGCCTGAGGGAATGGCGTCTGGCAGGCAGCCGGTAAGCTCAGGCCCACCGCATTGCCCCAGACAACACCATGAACCTTATCGAACAGCCATTCTTCAACCGCGTTGCCCCTGACCAGGTTCGGTGTCGTCATTGACGGGGGAACGTTCTGATGAAACTCAAAACCGTCACCCTGCGTGGCTACAAATCCATCGCCAATCTGGAAGCCTTCGAACTGCGCAACCTCAACGTGCTGATCGGTGCCAATGGCGCAGGTAAAAGCAACTTTATTGGCATCTTCAAGTTGCTGGCGGCGCTGGCAGATGGCAATCTACAGACCTTCGTACAGAAACAAGGCGGGCCGGATGCCTTGTTACATGGCAGCCGCAAGCGCACACAACAGATCGACGCTGAGATTTATTTCGAACCTGGGTATCAAGGAATTAGCAACGGCTACCGCATCAGCCTGACGCCCACAGCGGACAACCGTCTGATCTTTAGCCGCGAAGAAACCTGGATCGACGGCCATTACGCAGCCAAGGCTATTTCGCTCGGCACAGCGCACGACGAAGCCAAGTTACGCGATGACCAGCAAGCTGTCAGCACCTATGTGCGTCCGGCAATGCAAAGCTGGCGGCAGTACCACTTTCACGATACCGGCGACTCTGCCGCCGTGAAGCGCCCGCACGGTAGCAATGACAACCTGCGCCTGAAGTCGTCGGCGGACAATCTGGCTGCGTATCTGGCCATGCTCAAAAAAACATTCCCCGATGCCTACCAGCGCATCGTGGACACCATCAAGCTGGCGGCGCCCTTCTTTGGCGGTTTTGTGATCCGCGACCCCTTGCCCGAGAACATTGAGCTGGAGTGGTTCGAGCAGACTGATCCGGATACCCCCTACAAGGCGCATGTGCTCTCCGATGGCACCTTGCGCTTTATTTGTCTGACCACGCTGCTGATGCAGCCCGCCCACCTGCTGCCTGACACGGTGCTGATCGATGAGCCAGAACTGGGCTTGCACCCCTATGCCATCAATCTGCTGGCGGACATGCTCAAGCAGGTGGCGGAAACCAAGCAGGTGATCGTTTCCACCCAATCGGTAGAGTTGCTCAATGCCTTTGAGCCGCAAGATGTAGTGGTTGTGGAGCGCGAAAGTGGCACGACGGTGCTCAAGCGGCTTGATCCGGAGGAATTGAAGGACTGGCTGGAGGACTACAACCTCGGCGACTTGTGGAAGCGCAACGTGCTGGGCGGGAGGCCGACCCGATGAAGCGCGTGTGCATCGTCTGCGAAGGGCAGACTGAAGAAACCTTCGTGCGGGATGTGCTGGCACCAGCGTTTTATCACTTGGACCTGAACCTGATCCCCGAGATGGTGGAGACCTCTCCCGGCCACAAAGGTGGCGCATTGAAGTACGACCGGGTCAAACGCCACTTGCGCAATACGTTGCGGCAGAGCAGCGCACCAGTAGTCACGACCTTGTTTGACCTGTATCGCCTGGACAGCGACTTCCCCAGTTTTGCTGCATCGCAAGCGCAGCCCGACTTGTCTCGGCGGTTGAATGTGCTGAAACAAGCCTTGCACGCCGATGTAGTGGCCGAAGCTGATTGTCAGCCAGAACGGTTCATCCCCTACATCCAGCCCTATGAGTTTGAAGCCCTGCTGTTCAGCGATGTGCCGACATTGACGCGCATTGAACCGGGATGGCAATCGGCAACCGCTGCACTGGCAGCGGCGCGCGCAGTTGCAGAGTCACCCGAGCACATCAACGACCGCCCCGAGACCAAGCCTGCTGCGCACCTGGAGCGCGAATTGAACAACCCCAGTTATCGCAAGCGCCGGCATGGCCCCATCGCTGCTCAGAAGATTGGGCTGGCCAAGATCGAGGCCGAGTGTGCATTCTTTGCCGCATGGCTGGCACAAATCAGGGAGTTGGCGCAGCCATGATGGCCGCACCACGGTGGATTGGCAGGTGTGCCAGAGCGTGCGTGCGCGTCTGCGGATTCTGGTGCTGCGCCGTTTGCAGAAGTGGAAGTCCCCACCAGACCAGCAGCCCAATGCAGTGGGGTTGGGGCGGGCGCTGCGCGCGCCAACCCGCAGGCTCCTGATAATGGGCGCCACGATGCGCAGCCCTTTGTCTTTTCCTTTCGTGGTGTCCTGGGGCATGTGGTGTGCCCTGGTAGCGGGCTGTGCCAGCCCGGCACCCACGCCGCGCGGCGAGGTGCAGGGCGCTGCTGCCGCGCCCGCCGAACTGGCCCAGTCCGATGTGAACCGCCTGGCCACGCTGGCCATGCAGGAAAACCTCGACAGTCTGTACCGCCTGATGGACAAGCTCTACCGCCGCAACCCCGCCGAGTGGCGCAAAACCAGCGCCCTGGGCCGTGAGCACGCCATGGTGCAAGTGCGCGCGGCCATCGCCCTGCGCCAGCCCTGGGCACCGCTGCAAGGCCAGCGTGACGTGGCGGCGCTGGCCCTGGCGCTGGCCCCCGAATTTGCCGACGACCGCGTGGCCGCCTTCATCCACGCCGTGGCCGACATGCTGATCACCGCGCACGGCGGCAAGACCGAGTTTTTCCTGATCGACGGGTTGGACGCGCAGCACCTGTACAACGCCGCGCGCAACCTGGAGGTGGCTGTGTGGATGCTGGCCCAGCGGCGCAGCGCCAAAGGCACGCCGCTGCTGCTGGCCGACGAGATCAACGCCAGCGAGCGCAACCTGAGCTACGAGCGCGAGTTTGGCAAAGTCATCGCCCGGCTCGACCTGCTGGCCCTGGTCACCACCGAGAAGTACCGCCGCGCCGTCATCGGCTATGTGCAGGGGCTGGCGGGCAGCACGTTCTTGCAGTTTTTGCCGGTGCGGTAGGGACAGCCGGGCCGCTTAAAATCGCCCGCTTCGCCCAAGGAGCGTTGCAACGGCCAGCCAAACCACTGGCGCTGTCAGGCTTGGGCACTGCCAACCCGCCCCCCCCCGCAACGACGCTCGCCTGTTCCGGGTTCCATTGCACAGGTGAGTCGCATGTCTGAAATTTCCCTTCCCCCCATGAAGCTGTCGGGCCTGGAGCCGGTCTCCATTGGCGAGGGCACACTGTTTGTCAACGTCGGCGAGCGCACCAACGTCACCGGCTCCAAAGCCTTTGCCCGCCTGATCCTCAACGGCCAGTTTGAAGAGGCCCTGGCCGTGGCCCGCCAGCAGGTCGAGAACGGCGCCCAGGTCATCGACGTGAACATGGACGAAGCCATGCTCGACAGCAAAGCGGCCATGGTGCGGTTTTTGAACCTGATGGCCTCCGAGCCCGACATCGCCCGCCTGCCGGTGATGGTGGACAGCTCCAAGTGGGACGTGATCGAGGCGGGCCTGCGCTGCCTGCAAGGCAAGGGCATCGTCAACTCCATCAGCATGAAAGAGGGCGTAGAGGCCTTCAAACAGCAGGCCCGGCTGGTCAGGCGCTACGGCGCCGCCGCCGTGGTGATGGCCTTTGATGAAAAAGGCCAGGCCGACACCTACGCGCGCAAGATCGAAATTTGCGAGCGCGCCTACCGCATCCTGGTCGATGAAGTGGGCTTCGCGCCCGAAGACATCATCTTTGACCCCAACATCTTTGCCGTGGCCACCGGCATTGAAGAGCACAACAACTACGCGGTCGATTTCATCGAGGCCACGCGCTGGATCAAGCAGAACCTGCCCGGCGCCAAGGTGTCGGGCGGCGTCAGCAACGTCTCTTTCAGCTTCCGGGGCAACGACCCGGTGCGCGAGGCCATCCACACCGTGTTCCTGTACCACGCCATCCAGGCGGGCATGGACATGGGCATCGTCAACGCGGGCATGGTGGGCGTGTA
>NZ_JAQUAL010000228.1:0-2932 GCF_028687295.1 Simplicispira sp. | reverse complement strand
CGCTGCGGAAGCTGCCAGTGTTGAGTCCACATCTTGAAGGAACAGTCATGAAATCCCTTGCTTTCATCGCCCTCAGTGTTATCGCTTCCGCCGCTATGGCAACCGGCCCTGCCCCGTCTCCCTCGTCAGCCCCCGCCATCAGCATCACGGGCAACTCGACCCAGACCGTGTCACTGACATCGGCATTCGTCAGCAACAAATCGACAGGCTCCAAGAGCGAAGCGATCCAAAACCTGGCCAGCAACTCCGGTGATGTGACCATCAGCGGCAACTCGACCCAAAGCGTCAACGCCAACATGGGTTCGTCGATTTCCAACGAAGCCACGGGCAGCGATGCCTACGCCAGCCAGAACGTGTCGTCCAACCTGGGTGACGTGACCATTGGCGGCAATTCCACACAGTCCACCACCTTGATGTTTGCATCGCTGGCCAACCTGTCCAGCGGCAGCAACAGCAAGGCCGTGCAAAACGTGGCCAGCAACAACGCCTGCTTCACTTGCGCACCCGGCGCTACAGCATCCAACAGCGGCGGCGGCCACCACTGAGAGCGCAAACCCGGTGCAGAGCCTTCTGCACCACCTGTCGGCCAGCACCGCGCTGCCGACATCCACCTTTGAGGGCGGGCCCACCTTGCCTTGCGCGCCGTGGGCCCCCTTCCCCCCACTTATTTGACGGAGGTGCCCCATGACTATCAATATCCTGTCGCAATGGTTGGCTGCCACGGTTCTGGCCTGGTGCGGCACCGCACTGGTCTGGGCCCAGGCCCCCGGCGAAGACCCGGTCATCTTGGGCAAAAAGCTCGTCATCCAGATGATGCCCACCGGCCCGGCGCAGGCATCGGGCAACATTGACGGCAACACCGGCACCCCCTCCTGGCTGCGCGCACGCATTGCCCGCTACGAAGCCAAGGCTTTCTCGGCAGACACCACCGGCATCCTGACCAACAACGATGTGGTCACTACGGCCAATGCCGAAGGCATGCAAAAGACCTGTGTGCAAGAAGTGGGCAGCAACACGCTGTCAGCCAGCACCACCAACACAGCCCGCTACGGCCCCAACCAGGCGCCGCAGGTCGTTGTACTGCGCGGTGATCTGGTCAACATCTGTAAATAAATCGACATCCATACGCCAAACGCCACAAGCGCCTGCACAGCAGGAGAGGGAGCCTTATGCCGTCCACCACTATTGCGGGCGCTGTAGCGCGCCTTTTGAAGCTCGGTCGCTTTCGTTCAGGCACCTTGCTGGCCTTGGCGGGTGCGGTATGGGTCACAGGGTGCAGTACGCCCATGGATGCACGCAATGACGCGGCCTTCCAGAACCAGGCTTCCATCTCGGACAGGCCCGTGGTGCGCCCCACACGCTCGATCTCCAGCTTCTCGGACTCGTTGCAGTGCATGGATGTGATGCTGCGCGACGCCCAATTGCCCACCACGCTGATCACCAGCAAGCAAATTCCCGACTACTCATCGCGCGTGTCGGTGGCCACCAAGGACATGGTGATTACGGCCATCTCGCAGATGTCGCGGCTGAGCAACGCATTTCGCTTCGTGGACTACGAAGTGGACATTGCGCGCCAGGACACGGTGCAAAACCTCACCACCATCTTGCTCAACAACAACCAGATGCAGCTGCAACGGCCTGCGCTGTACCTGTCGGGGGCCATCGCTTTTGTCGATCAGAACGTCATCAACAACCGCTTTGATGCCGGTCTGTCAGGCCCGCGCGTGGATCTGGGCTACAGCAAGAACCGCAATGCCACCATCATCGGGCTGGAGATGCACCTGGGCGACTTTCGCACGCGCACACTGA
This sequence comes from Simplicispira sp., assembly GCF_028687295.1. Classification (NCBI taxonomy): domain Bacteria; kingdom Pseudomonadati; phylum Pseudomonadota; class Betaproteobacteria; order Burkholderiales; family Comamonadaceae; genus Simplicispira; species Simplicispira sp. Next base: position 1,123 of record NZ_JAQUAL010000228.1, on the reverse strand, counting down.
TTCCGGGGCTGGACTCGGCCAACGAGGTCATCGTAGGCACTGGCGGCCAGGGGCTGGACTTGGCAGGGCGCATCGGCACCTACGGCGTGCAGTTCAACGTGGGGCGCGACTACACCCAGGGCGCTGGCAGCGCCGTGCGCACCCTGGTGGAGCTGGCCACCATCGAGCTGATTGGCAAATGGGCACGCATCCCCTATTGGCAGTGCCTGACGCTGAAGCAAACCCACCCCGACTTCCAGCGCCAGCTGCGCGACTGGTATGACGAGGGCGATTCTGTCGTTCAACACCAGTTGGTCAAGCGCTCGCTGATCAGCCGGGGCTACCTGGGCGCCGGGGCCGAACAGTTGCCGGACAACAGCCCCATGCTGCGCCTTGCCGTAGCGCGCTTTCAGACCGACCAGGGCATGGTGGTCAGCGGTGTGATCGACTTCACCACCTACGAGCGTGCGCTGCGCAACTTTGTCACCCTGGGCACCGACGGCAAGCTCGCGCGGGTGGGCTGGGCCACCACCAGCGCCACCCCGGTGGCTGCGGCAGCACCGCCCGACGCCACAGCCGCAGGCGCCACAGCCTCGGCGGCAGCGCCCACGCAGTTGGCCTATGGCGCAGCAGCCCCAGCGCGCACCATCGACATGCAGATAGAAAACATCATGCTGGAGCGCACTGCTTTTGAGGTGGGCGAGCAAATCTTCCTGTCGGCCACGCTCTCGCGCACCTCCTACCTGTCGTGCTATCTGGCAGACGCCCGGGGCACGGTCATACGCCTGCTGCCCAACAGCGCCAACCCCTCGGGCTGGGTGTCGGCCAACCAGGCCGTGCGCATCCCCGACTGGATGAGCCCCAACCCCGGCTTCATCATGGACGCAGCCGCCCCCGGCACCGAAGGCGTGGCCTGCTTTGCCACCGACGAAGACCGCCAGGCACAGTTGCCCGAAGCCCTGCGTGGCCCTGCGCTCAAGCCGATCACCGGATACAACCGGCTGGAGCAGATCAACCAGGTCTTTGCCCAGGCGCTGGGCGCAGATGGCTACACCGGCAACGCCAAATACTGGCAGGTGGTGCCACGGCGGCCAGCGCCAGCACAACAGGCCAGCAAATGAGCGCGGCGCCCCGCCACCGCCAC
>NZ_JAQUAL010000095.1:0-11912 GCF_028687295.1 Simplicispira sp. | reverse complement strand
CTGGCCGTGGACTTGTACGACGACAACGCCGCCGCCCCGGTGCTCGACAGCGCCGACTTTTACGCCGACTGCCGCGCCCTGCTCACCGACGAGGGCTGCATGACCGTCAACCTGTTTGGCCGTGGCTCCAGCTACGCCCAGAGCCTGGAAAAAATCGCTGCCGCCTTTGGCGAAGACGCCCTGTGGGCCTTCAAGCCCACGCGCGAGGGCAACACCATCGTGCTGGCCCAGCGCACGCCCAGCCGCTTCAAGCGTGGCGAGCTGGCCGCACGCTGCGAGCAAGTGCGCGAACGCTGGGGCCTGCCCACCGCCAAATGGGTGCGCGGTTTCAAGCCCGTCACCGACTGATGCCATGACCACCACCACTGCACACGACCCCGCCCCCGCTGCACTGGGTGCCCCGCCGCCCGGCCCGCTGGACTGGCGCCGCATCGTCGATTGGTTGCACGCCGACGGGGTGATTGCCCCCGAAGAGGCCCAGCGCACGATAGCCCGCTGCTCCCAGGCCGAGAGCCGCCAGCACCCGCTGGTGCGCCTGGCCAGCGTGGCCATGTCCCGCGCCGTTGACGGCAAGCCGCTGGACATCGAGATGCTCACGCAGTACCTGGCCGAGCGCGTGGGCCTGCCCTATTTGCGCATCGACCCGCTGCGCGTGGACGTGGGCAAGGTGGCCGACACCATGAGCGCCAGCTACGCCGAGCGCCACAAGGTGCTGCCGGTGCAGGTCACGACCAAAGAGGTGGTGGTGGCCACCGCCGAGCCCTTCATTGACGACTGGGTGGCCGAGGTGGAGCGCCAGGCCAAGCGCCCGGTGCGCCGCGTGGTGGCCAACCCGCAGGACATCCAGCGCTACACCGCTGAATTTTTTGCCCTGGCCAAATCGGTGCGTGCCGCGCAAAAAGCCGGTGGCAGTGCGGGCGCCAGCAGTTTCGAGCAGCTGGTGGAGCTGGGCCGCAGCAACAAGCAGCTCGACGCCAACGACCAGGGCGTGGTCAAGGTGGTGGACTGGCTGTGGCAATACGCCTTCGACCAGCGCGCCAGCGACATCCACCTCGAACCCCGGCGCGAGCAGGGCGTGATCCGCTTTCGCATCGATGGCGTGCTGCACCCGGTCTACCAGATGCCGCTGGGCGTGATGAATGCCATGGTGGCGCGCGTCAAGCTGCTGGGGCGCATGGACGTGGTGGAAAAGCGCCGCCCGCAAGATGGCCGCATCAAAACGCGCAACCAGCGCGGCGACGAGGTGGAAATGCGCCTGTCCACGGTGCCCACCGCGTTTGGCGAAAAAATGGTGATGCGTATTTTTGACCCCGACACCGCCGTCAAAGACCTCGATGCGCTGGGCTTTTCTCCGCACGACGCACAGCGCTGGGAGGGGCTGATCCGGCGGCCCCACGGCGTCATTCTGGTGACGGGGCCTACCGGCTCGGGCAAGACCACCACGCTGTACTCCACGCTCAAGCGCGTGGCCACCGAAGAGGTCAACGTCAGCACCGTCGAAGACCCGATTGAAATGATCGAGCCCAGCTTCAACCAGACGCAGGTGCAGCCGCAGCTCGATTTTTCATTTGCCGAGGGCGTGCGGGCGCTGCTGCGCCAAGACCCGGACATCATCATGGTGGGCGAAATCCGCGACCTGGAGACGGCTGAAATGGCCGTGCAGGCTGCGCTCACGGGCCACCTGGTGTTCAGCACCTTGCACACCAACGATGCCCCCAGCGCCGTCACCCGGCTGATGGAGCTGGGCATTCCACCCTACCTGCTCAACGCCACGCTGCTGGGCGTGCTGGCCCAGCGCCTGGTGCGCACCCTGTGCGTGCAATGCAAGCAGCCCGACCCCGATGCGCCGCTGGCCGCACTGACCGATGCCGTCAAGCCCTGGAAGCTCACCGGCAGCTACCACCCCTACAAGCCAGTGGGCTGCGTGGACTGCCGCATGACCGGGTTTCGGGGCCGCATGGGCTTGTACGAGTTGCTCACGGTCAGCGAGGCGCTGCGTGACGGCATTGGCAGCGAGCCCTCGCTGGACGCACTGCGCCGGCGTGCCGTGCAAGACGGCATGCGGCCCCTGCGCATGGCGGGCGCGCTGCGCGTGGCGCAGGGCCTGACCACGCTGGAAGAGGTGATAGCGGCTACACCGCAGCCCTAAGAAATCAGGGTAACTACCAATAAAAACTGTAGGTGGAATCCACATGGGGCGCCCCCGGGATTGCGCAGAGAATCTGCCGCTTGTGCTTTCAGTCTGGGAGACAGTTTCGTGAAAATCAAGAGTCAAAAAGACTTTTTTTCCGGCCTCATGTTCATGGGTGTCGGCGTGGCCTTTGCCTGGGGGGCCACCAATTACAACGTCGGCACGGGTGCGCGCATGGGCCCGGGGTATTTCCCCCTGGTGCTGGGCATTTTGCTGGCCGTGATTGGCACGGTGATTGCCTTCAAGGCCACCGTGATCGAGACGGTCGATGGCGACAAGATCGGCAAATGGGCCTGGAAGCCGCTGGGCTTCATCCTGGCCGCCAACTTTGCCTTTGGCATCTTGCTGGCGGGTCTGCCCAGCCTGGGTATTCCGGCCATGGGCCTGATCGTGGCCATTTACGGGCTGACCTTCATCTCCAGCCTGGCGGGCAGCACCTTCAACGCCAAAGAGGTTTTCATTCTGGCCACCGTGCTTGCGGTGGGCAGCTACGTGGCATTCGTATGGGCACTGAAGTTGCAGTTTCCCGTCTGGCCGAGCTTCATCGCCGGCTGATCCAGGAGCATTGACACCATGGAATTGTTTGACAACCTGGCGCTCGGCTTCGGCGTCGCCTTCACGTTTCAAAACCTCATTTACTGCTTTATCGGCTGCCTGTTGGGCACGCTGATTGGCGTGCTGCCCGGCATTGGCCCGGTGGCCACCATCGCCATGCTGCTGCCCGCCACGTATGCGCTGCCACCCGTGTCGGCGCTGATCATGCTGGCCGGTATTTACTACGGCGCCCAGTACGGCGGCTCCACCACGGCCATTTTGGTCAACTTGCCGGGAGAATCGGCTTCGGTGGTGACGGTGATCGACGGCTACCAGATGGCCCGCAAGGGCCGCGCTGGGCCCGCACTGGCGGCAGCCGGTTTGGGCTCGTTCTTCGCCGGTTGCGTGGGCACGCTGATTCTGGCGGCCTTTGCACCGCCGCTGACCGAAGTGGCTTTCAAGTTCGGCCCGGCGGAATACTTCTCGCTGATGGTGCTGGGCCTGATTGGTGCCGTGGTGCTGGCTTCGGGCTCGCTGCTCAAGGCGGTGGCCATGATTGTGCTGGGCCTGCTGATGGGCCTGGTGGGCACCGACGTGAACTCGGGCGTGGCCCGCTTCTCGTTCGACATCCCTGAACTGACCGACGGTATCGGCTTTGTCGCCATCGCCATGGGCGTGTTCGGCTACGGTGAAATCATTGCCAACCTGGCCCGTCCCGACGACGAGCGCGAGGTGTTCACTGCCAAGGTCGAGGGCCTGTTCCCCACCAAGGAAGACTTCAAGCGCATGACGCCCGCTGTGCTGCGCGGCACGGCGCTGGGCTCGGCGCTGGGCATCTTGCCTGGTGGCGGTGCGCTGCTGGCCTCTTTTGCGGCCTACACCATCGAGAAGAAGACCAAGCTGCACCCTGGCGAAGTCCCCTTTGGCCAAGGCAACATCCGTGGCGTGGCTTCGCCTGAAGCGGCCAACAACGCGGGTTCGCAAACCTCGTTCATCCCGCTGCTGACACTGGGCATTCCACCCAACGCCGTGATGGCGCTGATGGTGGGCGCCATGACCATCCACAACATCCAGCCCGGCCCGCAGGTCATGACCAGCAACCCCGATCTGTTCTGGGGCCTGATCGCCTCGATGTGGATTGGCAACGCCATGCTCATCATCTTGAACCTGCCGCTCATCGGCATCTGGATCAAGCTGCTGACGGTGCCTTACCGCTGGCTGTTCCCGTCCATCGTGCTGTTCTGTGCGATTGGCGTGTACTCCACCAACAACAACACCTTTGACGTGTGGATGGTGGGCGGATTTGGCCTGATCGGTTACATCTTCCACAAGCTGGGGGCCGAGCCTGCGCCGCTGCTGCTGGGCTTCATTCTGGGCCCGATGATGGAAGAAAACCTGCGCCGCGCACTGCTGCTCTCGCGCGGTGACTGGAGCGTGTTTGTCACGCGCCCCCTGTCGGCTGGCTTGCTGGCGGCTGCGGCCTTGCTGATCGTCATCGTGCTGCTGCCTGCGGTGAAGAACAAGCGTGAAGAGGCTTTTGTAGAAGATTGATGTCGGCGCCTTGCGCTGATGGATTCCCCCTCGCAACGGCACCTTCGGGTGCCGTTGCTGCGTTGGCGCGCAGCTTTCATCCGGCAGACGGGGTATTCAGCCGCAAAATGGCAGGCTGTTTTTTGCCGACCCTGACTTCACCCTTGCCTATGGCCCCCCACCCAGCGCAACACCCGCAGCGCGCCCTGCTGCACAACGAAATCCACGCCCGCCCGCCCGAGGCCATCACGGCGCCCGTGGCCATTTCGCACCTGGTCATGCTGGCCGATGCGGCCGGGCGCGAGGCCAGCCGCGCGCACCTGTGCGATTTGCTGCGCGAGCGCCACCAGCCCCTGCCCGATGCCCAGGCCACCCATTTGCGCCTGGACCTGGGGGCGTTTCGCATCCGCTGGGAGCTGCACACCGAGTTTGTGACTTGGACGTTTGCCGTGCCCATGCCCGCCGAGGGCTTTGGCGAGCGCGAACCCGTGGGCGCTGTGGCCGCTGTGCCCCACCAGTGGCTGGCGGCGCTGCCTGGCCAGTGCCTGTGCAGCCTGCACCTGTGGGTGCTGTCCACCCAGACCTTTGGCGCCAGCCCGCTGGTGCCCCATGTGCTGCACGAGGACTCGTTGATCGCCTCTACGGTGGCCGATGGCCATGGCGAGGTCTATACCGACTTTGCCCTGCACGCCGACGGCTACTCGCGCATGGTGCTGTTGACGGGCGGCATGACCCCCCGGCGCCTGGGCCGCCTGGTGCAGCGCCTGCTGGAGGTGGAAACCTACCGCATGGCCGCGCTGCTGGGCCTGCCCGCTGCGCGCGAAGCCGCCGCCGTGCTGGCCAGCGCCGAGCGCGAACTGGCCGAGCTGGCAGACGCCATCCGCACCGCCCAGCGCCACGCCGAGCCCGCCCTGCTGGAGCGCCTGACGCGCCTGGCCGGCCAGGTCGAGAGCCAGTACGCGGCCACGCACTCGCGCTTTTCGGCCAGCAAAGCCTATTTTGAGTTGGTCGACCGGCGCATCGCTGACCTGGCCGAGTCGCGCCTGGCGGGCCTGCAAACCATCCGCGAGTTCATGGACAGGCGCCTCTCGCCTGCGCGCAGTACCTGCGAGTGGGCCGCGCGCCGCCAGGAGGCGCTGTCGCAGCGCGTCTCGCGCATGAGCAACCTGCTGCGCACGCGCGTAGAAATCGAGCAGCAGGAGAACAGCCACGCCCTGCTGGCCACCATGAACCAGCGCCAGGGCTTGCAGTTGCAATTGCAGTCCACCGTCGAGGGGCTGTCGGTGGCCGCCATCACCTATTACATCGTCGGGCTGGTGAGCTATTTGGCCAAGGGCGCGCAAGGCATAGGCTGGCCCCTGGCGCCCGAGACGACGGCGGCGCTGGCCATCCCGGTGGTGTCGCTGAGCGTGTGGTGGTCGCTGCGGCGCCTGCACCACCGGTTGTTTCCGCACTGAGCTGCGCTGGTGTATACATAAAGCATCAAAAGTGCCTCCAGCCCCATCGCATCAAGCGCAAGCAGCTACCAAAAAGAGAGCGCTTGGACTGGCTTTTGCCGTGCTTGGGGCCATTGCTTTCAGCGGCAAGGCCATCATCGTCAAGCTCGCTTACCGGCATGGGGTGGATGCGGTCACGCTCATCATGTACCGCATGCTGTTTGCCCTGCCCATTTTTGCCGCCATGGCCTGGTGGGCCAGCCGGGGCCAGGCGCCGTTGGCGCAGCGCGACTGGCTGGGCGTGCTGGGCCTGGGGGTGTCGGGCTACTACCTGGCCAGTTTTCTGGACTTTGCCGGGCTGGCCTATATCAGCGCTAGCCTGGAGCGGCTGATTCTGTACCTCAACCCCACCATCGTGCTGCTGCTGGGCTGGGCCTTGTATGGCCGGGGCATTCGCGCCCGCCAGGCGTTGGGCATGGCCTTGAGTTACTGCGGCGTGGTGCTGGTGTTTGGCATGGAGCTGCGCGGCCAGCAGGGCGCGCACGCCGCCTGGGGCGCGGTGCTGGTGCTGGGCAGCGCCCTCAGTTATGCCGTGTACCTGGTCTATAGCGGCGAGATGGTCAAGCGCCTGGGCGCGCTGCGCCTGGTGGGGCTGGCCACCACCGTGGCCTGTGTGCTGTGCCTGTTGCAGTTTGCGCTGCTGCGACCCTGGTCTGCGGCGCTGGTGGCGCCCCAGGTGCTGTGGCTGTCGGTGCTCAACGCCACGCTGTGTACGGCGGTGCCCGTGCTGCTGGTGATGATGGCCATCGAACGCATTGGCGCCAGCGCTGCCGCGCAGACCGGCATGGTGGGCCCCATGTCCACCTTGCTGATGGGCGCGTGGCTGCTGGACGAGCCGTTCACGCTGTGGGTGGCCGCAGGCACTGCGCTGGTGATTGCCGGTATTTTTGTGTTCACCCGCGCACCGCGCCGGGTGTGATTTTTTCTACAAGGGAGTGGGCGATGGACTTGGGTATTGCAGGCAAATGGGCGCTGGTGTGCGGCGCCAGCAAAGGACTGGGGCTGGGCTGCGCGCAGGCGCTGGTGCGCGAGGGCGTGAACCTGGTCATCAACGCACGCAACCCCGATGCGCTGGCATTGGCTGCTTCAGATTTGATAGCTGCTGGCGCAAGTGCAGCGGGCGCCAGAGGCCAAAAAGACCATATCCCCACCGTGCTCCCCGTGGCCGCCGACATCACCACGCCCGCCGGGCGCGAGGCCGCCTTCAATGTGCCGGGCGGGCCGGGGTGCAGCTTTGACATCGTCGTGACCAACGCGGGCGGCCCGCCCACGGGCGATTTTCGGGACTGGGGCCGTGCCGAGTGGATCGCCGCCGTCGAGGCCAACATGCTCACGCCCATTGAACTCATCAAGGCCACCGTAGACGGCATGGCCGCGCGCGGGTTTGGCCGCATCGTCAACATCACCTCCAGCGCGGTCAAGGCGCCCATCGACATCCTAGGCCTGTCCAACGGCGCGCGCAGCGGGCTGACCGGCTTTGTGGCGGGCCTGGCGCGCAATCCCAAGTTGGCAGGGCAGGGCGTTACGGTGAACAATTTGCTGCCCGGCAAGTTCGATACCGACCGCCTCCAGACCACCTTGCAGGGCGCCGCCACCAAAACCGGCAAGCCCCTGGAGGCGGTGCGTGCCGCACAGGTGGCCACCATTCCGGCGGGGCGTTTTGGCACGGCAGAAGAGTTTGGTGCGATTTGTGCTTTCCTGTGCAGCATGCAGGCGGGCTACATTACCGGACAAAACCTGCTGGCCGATGGCGGTGCGTACCCAGGGGCTTTCTGACCGGGTGCGTCCCCCTGTTTTCGGGATGCAGCCAGGTCAACAACAGGCAATTGCCAACGGGAGGGGGATTCCATGCTCCATTGCAGTTTGTGGAAAAAGCGCTGGGTGCGTGGCCTTGCGCTGGGCGCTTTGTACGGTGCGGCCTGGTCTGCGCACGGACATGCGATGCCCTCTGCGCACGGGCATGTGCTGCCCTCTGCGTTGTCGCCTCCCGTGCTGCACGCTGCTGCGCCAGCCCAGGCAGCCGTTCTCGCCGCAGCACCGCCGCGTTCTGATGCCGCTGCCAAGCCCTACCAGATGCGCGTGGTGGGCGGGCTGGCCAACGTGAACCAGTACAAACGCTGGGAAGAACCCTTCTGGACACAAACCCTGCCGCGCCTGAGCGCTGGCCGCTTCAGCGCCGAGATCGTGCCCTTTGACCGTGCAGGCGTGCCCGGCCAGGAGATGCTGCGCCTGCTGCAACTGGGCGTGGTGCCGTTTGGCACCGTGCTTATGGCATCGCTGGCCGCCCAGTACCCGCGCTACACGGCGCCCGACCTGGCCGGCCTCAACCCCGACATGGCCAGCCTGCGCCAGAGTCTGGCGGCCTTTCGCCCGTACCTGGAGCAAAACTTGCGCGAGCAGCAGGGCGTCGAGGCGCTGGCCGTGTACGTCTACCCGGCCCAGGTGCTGTTTTGCCGCAAACCACTGTCCGGGCTCACCGATCTGGTGGGGCGCCGGGTGCGCGTGTCCTCCAGCGGGCAAGCCGATTTTGTCGAAGCCCTGGGGGCCATGGCCGTGTTCACAGACTTCTCCCAGGTGGCGGCCAGCATGCAGTCGGGCGCCGTCGATTGCGCCGTGACCGGTACCCTGTCGGGCAACACGCTGGGCCTGCACCGCCTGAGCACCCACCTCTACCCCATGCCCCTGACTTGGGGACTGGCCATTTTTGCGGCCAACCGCCGCGCCTGGGAGGGCCTGCCCCCCGATTTGCGCACCCTGCTGCGCCGCGAACTGCCCCGGCTGGAGGCTTCCATCTGGGAGGCCGCGCAGCGCGACACCGCCGAGGGCATCGCCTGCAACACCGGCGCGCGCACCTGCGCCCCCGAGCAGCGCGGTGACATGGCGCTGGTGCCCGTGTCTGCGCAAGACGATCGCCAGCGCCAGACGCTTTTTGCCACCGTGGTTCTGCCGCGTTGGTTGCAGCGCTGCGGTCGGTCTTGCGCGCAGGTCTGGAACCAGACCATCGGGCCAGCGCGTGGCCTGCCAGCGCCCACCACGTACTGACCACCTGCAAGGGCCGCCATGGGTTTTCTGCGTACCAAAATTGCCGTCTGGACTTTGGCTGCGCTGTTTTTGCTGGCGCTGGCCATGACTGCTGCATCGCTGGCGTGGAGTGGTCGGCACAACGCGCTGCAAGACGGCCAGGCCCAGGTCGAGCGTTTCATGGCAGTGTCAGAGGCCGCACTCAACCGCAACTTTCTGGCCATTGATATTTTGCTGGCCAGCACGGAAGAGCTGCTGCTGCTTTCGGGCAGCGCCGCCGGCGCGATGGAGCCCTGGCAGACCAGCCGCTGGTTGCGCAGCGCCGCACGGCAAAACCTGCTGGTGCGCTTTATTGCGCTGCTGGACGCGCAAGGGCGGGTGCTGGCCTCATCGGATGCCGCCGCCGAGCAGGTGCCGCTGCGCCTGCCCGACGGTTTTTTTGCCAAGGCGATGGCGCAAGAGCTGCCAGCCACCCTGGTCAGTTCGCCCGTGGTGGGCCAGGCCAGTGCCGAGCAGGTGCTGTACTTTGCCCGCCCGGTGCCCCTGGCCGATGGCACCCAACTGCTGGCCCTGGCCGAAGTGCCCGCCGCCATGCTGACGTCGGTGCTGCTGCAAGGCGGAAGCATTGAGGGCCTGGAAGTCACCCTGGAAGACCGCGAGGGGCGCCTGATACTGAGCACCCCCGAGCCGCCCTGGGGCCATGACTACACCTCGCCCGTGCCATTGCACCGCCTGTCGGCCTCCCCTGTGGACTGGGACATGGTGGCGCGCCTGAGCGCCACACCCGCTTTGGTGCAGGTGCGCCCCACATTGCACCCGGCGCTGTGGATTTCTGCCAGCCTGCCCCGGGCAGCGGCGCTGTCAGGGTGGCAAATGCACCAGCACATCATCCTGGCCGTGGCCCTGGCCTTTGGGTTGACGGTGCTGGCCGTGGCAGGCTTTGCGCTGGATTACCTGGGCCGCATGGCCAACGCGCGCCAGACCATTGCACAGTCCAAGGCCATGCTGGACCAGGCGCTGGAGTCCATGGTCAGCGGCTTCATGTTGCTGGATGCCGGGCGCCGGGTACGGCAGTGGAACCACCGCTTCGAGGAGTTTTTTCCGTGGCTGGTGCCCATGCTGGCCCATGGCGTCAGTTTTCGCGATGTGCTGGAGGCCACCGTCCCACACCAACTGCCCCAGGCCAGCGCGGCAGAGCGCCAGCGCTGGGTAGAGCTGCGCCTGCTGGAGCAACTGAACCCGCAGGGCACATTTGAGCTGCTGCTGCCCAGTGGCCGCAGTGTGCAAATCGTGGAGCGCACCACGCCCGAGGGGGGCCTGGTCATCACCTACCACGACGTGAGCGACCTGCGCCGCGCCAGCGCTGAGATCGAGCACCTGGCTTTCTACGACCCCCTGACCGGCCTGCCCAACCGGCGCCTGCTGCTGGACCGCCTGGCCCAGGCCACCGTGGCGGCCGAGCGCACGGGCCAGTATGGGGCGCTGTTGTTTCTCGATCTGGACGATTTCAAGGGCCTCAACGACACCCAGGGCCACGAGATGGGCGACCGGTTCTTGCAGCAGGTGGCGCAGCGCCTGCGCGCCTGTGTGCGCCAGGCCGACACCGTGGCCCGGCTGGGGGGCGATGAGTTCGTCATCTTGCTCACCGACCTGGCGGCCAGCCCTGACGAGGCCGCCACACTGGCCCGCCAGGTGGGCGAAAACGCCCTGCACAGCCTGGCCCAGCCCTATCTGCTGGGCACGCACACCTACCACGGCAGTTGCAGCATGGGGGCGACCTTGTGGGCAGGCAACGACCAGTCTGCGGCAGAACTGCTCAAGCGTGCCGACATCGCCATGTACCAGGTCAAGGCAGCGCATGGCAACGGCCTGTGCTTTTTCGACCCCCGGATGCAGACCGCCATCAGCCAGCGCGTGCAACTGGAGACCGACTTGCAAACCGCGCTGGTGTTGCAGCAGTTCACGCTGCACTACCAGCCGCAGTACACGCTGGCGGGCGCCATCGTCGGGGCCGAGGCGTTGTTGCGCTGGCAGCACCCCGAGCGCGGCCTGGTAACGCCCGGCGAATTCATCGCCGTGGCCGAAGAAAGCGACCTCATCGTGGCCATGGGCGACTGGGTGCTGCGCAGTGCCTGCGAGCAGCTGGTGGCCTGGGGGCGTGAGGCGAATCTGTGCCACCTGCGCTTGTCGATCAACGTCAGTGCGCGCCAGTTTCGCCGGCCCGATTTTGCCCAGCAGGTCATTGCCATGCTGCAACAAACGGGCGCGCCTGCGCACCTGCTCAAGCTGGAGCTGACGGAGTCGCTGATGCTCGATAACGTGGACGACACCATCGCCAAAATGCACCAGCTGCGCACCAAGGGTGTGCGTTTTTCGGTGGACGACTTTGGCACGGGCTACTCCTCGCTGGCCTACCTGACGCGGCTGCCGCTGCACCAGATCAAGATCGACCAGTCGTTTGTGCGCAACCTGGGCGTGCGCCCCACCGATGACGTGATCGTGCAGACCATCATCGGCATGGCGCGCAACCTGGAGCTGGAAGTGATTGCCGAGGGTGTGGAAACCGAGGCGCAAAAGAAATTTCTCGCCCTGCATGGCTGCGATCTGTACCAGGGGTATCTGCTGGGCCGACCCATGCCGGTGGCCGACCTGGAAGCCCAGCCGCCGCTCTGGCCGTCCCCGGCGCCTGGCGGGGGCGTCGCTCTGTTGTAGCGGTGCCGTGCAAGGTGCGCCAGCGCGCGTTCAGCGCCGGGCCGACACCACAATGCCGCCCACGATCAGCACAAACGCTGCGGCGTGGTACAGCCGGGGCATTTCGCCCAGAAACGCTGCCGACAGCACTGCCGCAAACAGCGGCGTGAGGTTGGTAAAGAACCCCGCCACCGCTGGGCCAGCGCGCTGCACGCCAATGCCCCAGCTGCGGTAGGCCAGCAGCGCCGGGCAGGTGGCAATGAACGCCAGCGCCGCCGCCAGCGGCCAGCCCCATTGGATGTGCGGGTGCGCCGGGCCCAGCGCCCACTCCACGCTGGTGAAAAGGCCCGACCAGCCCAGCCCAAAAATCAGCTGTGCCATCAAAAACGCCGCCCAATCGCTGCGCACGCTGGCGGGCTCGCGGGTGCGTACCAGCAGCCAGCTGTAAA
>NZ_JAQUAL010000227.1:0-2968 GCF_028687295.1 Simplicispira sp. | reverse complement strand
GGCAAAGCGCTCCACGATGCCGAACGGCGCGGCGGCAAACTTGGCCAGCGGCGGCATGCTGCCCGTGGCCACCTTCAGCGGAAAGCTGGCGGCATTGGCCAGGGTGCGCCCTGCGGCGTCCTGAAAACCTTTGGGCAGCTCCAGCGTGAAGGCGGTGTTCTCGGCCAGCGGGGCGGCAAAAGTGATGCGATCAACCAGGGTATCGGGGGCGACTTTTTCGCCATCACCACTGCCATCGGCATCGCCCAGCCGGGGTTGGATGGTTTCGTTTTTCGACTTCAACCGGATGGCTGCCGCCAGCTTGGCAGGCACCAGCGCACTGAAGGCCAGCGCCATGGGCCGGATCGGCAGGCAGGCGGCCTGGGCGTTCTCGCGCTCGCAGCGCCATTGCGCGGTGAACGGAGCGCGCACCGTGTAGGCAAAGCGTTTTTCCACGCGGTTAAGCACCCCGCTGGGTGTGGCCACGCCCGCGCCCCAGACCAGCTGCACTTTGGCTGAAGGCGTCAGGCGCCGGTTGCACGCCAGCGTGACCCAGGCCAGCGGGTCTTTGGCCGCGCGCTGTTGCAGGCGCTGGGTTTGCAACAGCTCGGTGCGCTCTTTGCCTTCGATCAGGCGCACGGGAATGCGCTCGCCCATGCCCTCGGCAGCACACCAGGCGTTCTGCTGCACGCTGGCGGGGCTGGCTGCGCCGTTGAGTTGCAGCACAAAAAACTGTTCTTCATCGATCTCTTCCCAGGTGTCGGGGCGCACGTCTTGCACTACCGGGCCGCCACTATTGAATTGATAGCTGGTAGCGCCCGTCAGTGCTGCCCCAGAGGCCGATTTGAATCCTGTTTTTGCCTGCACCGTGCAGGCCACGCCGGGTGGCAGGTCGCGGGCAAAGTCAAACACCCACTCGCGCTCGCTGGTCCAGCGGCCTGTGCCCGCACTGGCCTGGGCATCGCTGCAACGCACTTCCAGCGGCGCCGGGGCCTTGGGGTCGCCAAAGCGCACCGCTGCGCCATCGAACTGGGCCCGCACCTGGCGTACCGGGGCCACATCGCCCTGGGGTGAAAAGCGGGTGATCTGCAAGGCCTGGGCGCCACTGGTGGCCAGCAGCAGGCTGGCGGCAAGCAAGGTGGAGAGAGGATTCACGCAGTGGCTCCAAAGAGGTGAGAGAACAAAACGGCCTGCACACAGGCAGGCCGTTGCAAGGGCAGGCTAACGCGCTTTACTGCGGCTGAAAACCGCTGTCCTGGATGATCTTGCGCCAGACCTGGGTGTAGGCGCGCTCGCGCTGGGCCAGTTGCTGCGGGGTCATGTAACCCACCGTCAGGCCCAGTGCGGTGAGCTGGTCGCGCACCTCGGGCAGGGCCAGCACCTGGGCCACGGCAGCAGACAGGCGCTTGACCTCGCGCTCTGGCGTGCCCTTGGGGGCGTAAATGCCGTAGTACGGCAGGTCGTCAAAGCCCTTGAGGCCCAGTTCATCGAAGGTGGGCACATCAGGCAAGGCGGCCTGGCGCTTGCCGCCCAGCACGCCCACCACGCGGATCTTGCCCGCCTTGTGGTTCTCGATGAAGTCTTGCACCGAGCCCACGCCCGCAGCAATCTGGTTGCCCAGCATGTCGGCCAGCATGGGCGCGCTGCCACGGTAAGGGGCGGCCACCAGATCAAGCTGGTACTTCTGGCCGATCAGCTTGACCAGAAATTCGGGGGTGGATGCGGGCGCCGGAATGCCCACCGCGCCCTTGCCCCCCTGGGCCTTGACCCACTCCACATAGTCGCCAAAGCCCTGCGCTGGCGTGCCACCCGAGACGGCCAGGGCGTTGACAAAAGTGGCAATACCAGCCACCGGCACAAAGTCACGCACCGGGTCGTAACCGGGGTTCTTGACCACCAGCGGCAAGATGGAGATGGTGTGGTCGTGCGACAAAAACAGCGTGGTGCCATCGGCAGGGGCCGCTTTGAGCACTTGCGCCGCAATCTGCCCACCAGCGCCAGGGCGGTTGTCCACCACCACGCTGGTGGCCAGGGGTTCTTTGAGCTTGTCGGCCAGCAGCCGGGCAATGGCGTCCGAGCCACCGCCGGGCGGAAAACCCACCAGGATATGCACCGGCTTGGGCGGCTGCGCCAGTGCCCAGCCCGTGGCGCACACGGTGGCCAGGGCGCAGGCGGCGCGCACAGCGCGGTTCAGAAAATGGCGGCGGAGAGCGAACATGGCGTGGTTCCGAAAAAAGAAAAAACAGGTCTCAACGTCTGCGTGCGCAGGCATGGCAGCCGTGGGCGGTGCGCATGGTGCATGGCAGCACGCTTACACCAGCACCTGGCTTTTGCCCAGCATTTGCTGCACGGCCTCTTCCAGGGGCGGAGAGCGCAGGAGCTCGGGCAACGCAGCCAGCGCAGGGTGCGTGAGGTAAGAGCGCAGATGAAAGGCGTCGGGGCCAACGTGCCCCCACAAGTCCACATCACCCAGCGACGACAACTGGCCCAGCGCCAGCCGCTCGCCCAGGCCCACGCACAAATAGGCCAGTGCCAGCTGCGGCACCTGCTGCGCGTCGGCGGCGCTGGCGGGCGTGACCAGCACGCGGCTGGTGGCGGCCACATCGCCCACCAGCTCTTGCGGCAGCTCCCAGGTGCGCAAGACCAGGGTGCCGATCTCGCCAGCGCTCAGGCCAATCACCTCTTGCTCCAGCTTGGCGCGGTGCAGCCGGTCCAGCACCAGCCATTCTTCGACGGTGTTGTGCGGCAGCAGCGAGGCAGCAGCCAGGTGGCCCACAAACACCATCACCACCTTGGTGGCCAGCGCACCGTGGTCGGGCAGGCCCAGCGCCTGGGCCAGGCGCAGGCACAGCTCGCTGGCAATGGCACTGGAGCGCCAGATGGTGTCAAACGAGCGCTGGGCGGCGCGCAGCTCGGGCTTGAAGGCCTGGGCCAGCATGTACTGCACGCAAATGTTGCGCACGGTGTCCATGCCCAGGAACGTGATGGC
>NZ_JAQUAL010000226.1:0-2974 GCF_028687295.1 Simplicispira sp. | reverse complement strand
TCCCGGGGAATGAAGTAACCGACCCCCCGCATGGTTTGAATGCAATGGCTGCCCAGCTTGCGCCGCAAATGGTGGATATGCACCTCTACCGCATTGCTGTCCACCGCCGATTGCCAGTTGTACAGCCGCTCTTCCAGCTGTCTGCGCGAAAGCACCCGCCCTCGGGACTCCAGCAACACCAGCAACACGGCAAACTCGCGCGGCGACACATCCACCAACTGGCCGCGCAATCGCACAGTGCGGGCTGCGGGATCGAGCTCGATGTCACCCTGGCGAATCAACGGCTGCGCTCGCCCTGCGGCGCGGCGCAGCAACGCACGCAGCCGCGCCTCCAGCTCATCCACATCAAAGGGCTTGGCCAAATAATCGTCAGCCCCCAGGTTCAGGCCTGCGATGCGCTGGCTCACTTGATCGCGTGCCGTCATGATGAGCACGGGGGTGGCGGGGTCTGGCAATCCAGCGCCTGCCAGACCGGGCTCTGCGCGGGTGTTGCCGCGCAGGCGCTGCAGCAGTTCACTACCGTCGCCATCGGGGAGCCCCAAATCCAACAGCACCGCATCGAATGGTTCTGTGCGCAATGCACTCCAGGCACTGGCTACGCCATCGCACACATCGACGGCGTAGCCGCGCTGGCGCAGGTTGGTGCGCAGGCCCTCGGCAATACCGTTGTCATCTTCCACCACAAGGATTCGCATGGCGCCATTGTCGCCAGACATTAAGGCGCTGTTAAGTGGCACACACTATGGTGCGAAGCATGTCTTTGTCTGCTGCTGCGGCGCCTGCGCCAACCCATCCACCGTTTGCCGCGCTCGCCTGGACGCTGGTTTCCTTGCTGGGTGTACTGGCTTGGGATGCCTTGGCCCAGGATCGCGCACTGGCCCGTGTATTCGGCACAGCGACGGGCTTTCCCCTGCGAGAACAATGGTTCTTGGTCAGCGTACTGCACGAGGGGGCACGCCGCGCAGCCTGGGGCGTGATGCTGGTACTGACCATCGCAGTCTGGTGGCCTTTTGGCGTACTGCGCCAGATCAGCAGTGCCGATCGCCTGCAGCTGGCCATCACCGCTTTGCTGGGCGTCGCAGTGATCAATGTCTTGAAATACGCCAGCACGACCAGTTGCCCTTGGGATTTGGCTGAGTTTGGCGGGGTGGCACGGTATGTATCGCACTGGGCTTGGGGCGCAGCAGATGGTGGCGTTGGCAGGTGCTTTCCGGCAGGCCATGCTTCGGCAGGGTTTGCCTTTGTCGGCGGTTTTTTTGCGCTGCGGCGGCAACAACCACGCGCCGCCCGCATCTGGCTGGCTTGTGCGGTAGCGGCAGGCCTGCTGCTGGGCATGGCGCAGCAGGCACGTGGTGCGCATTTCCTGAGCCATACCCTGTGGACGGGTTGGCTGTGCTGGAGCACGGCCTGGCTGACCGATGTGGTTGCCCGCAAGTTACCTCGCACGACCTCTTGGGCAGACAGCACGCCACCAGCCCAAGGCGAGGAACCCGTCAAGCAGCAGCGGGTCAAATAGCGCGGCAGATTTTCAGCATGTTGGTGCCGCCAGGCGCCCCCATCGGCTCGCCGCAAGTGATGGCATACACATCCCCCGCCTGGACAATGCC
Organism: Simplicispira sp.; assembly: GCF_028687295.1. NCBI lineage: Bacteria > Pseudomonadati > Pseudomonadota > Betaproteobacteria > Burkholderiales > Comamonadaceae > Simplicispira > Simplicispira sp. Next base: position 1,367 of record NZ_JAQUAL010000226.1, on the reverse strand, counting down.
CCGGTCTTTGAGATGGCGCTCTGCCTGCTCCAAGGCCGTATCCCTATCCGCACTGGTGTCCATCAACAGGGGACGCACATTGCGAAACAGTGCCATGCGGCGTTGTGTGGCCACTTTGGGGGTCAGCGCATAAATAGGGATGTGGATGCGGTGCCGGCTCATCCACAGCGCTGTCGAGCCACTGTCGGTCATGGCCACAATGGCTTTGGCGCCCAGGTGATGGGCGGTAAATAGCGCGCCCATGGCAATCGATTGGTCAATGCTGGAGAAGGTGCGACCGGAAAAATCAGCGTCCAATTGCACGTCTTCTGCTGCTTCGGCAGCAGAGCAGATTTTGGCCATCTCCTGCACGGTTTCGAGCGGAAACTTGCCGGCGGCTGTCTCGGCGCTGAGCATGACGGCATCGGTGCCATCCAGTACCGCATTGGCCACATCGCTCACCTCGGCGCGCGTGGGCACGGGATTGGTGATCATGCTCTCCATCATTTGCGTGGCAGTGATGACCACCTTGTCCATGTCACGCGCCATGCGGATCATTTTCTTTTGCAGCGCAGGCACCACTGCGTTGCCCACTTCTACGGCCAGATCGCCGCGCGCCACCATGATGCCGTCGCTGGCACGCAAAATTTCTTCCAGGCGGGGAATGGCCTCGGCACGCTCAATCTTGGCTATCAGGCCCGGTTTGTGGCGGTATGGGGCTGCGGCCACATTGCACAGTTGGCGCGCCATTTCCATATCGGTGGCATTTTTGGGAAAACTCACTGCCACATAGTCGGCCTGAAAAGACATGGCTGTTTTGATGTCTTCCATGTCCTTGGCCGTCAGCGCGGGGGCCGTCAGTCCGCCACCCTGCTTGTTGATGCCCTTGTTGTTGGACAACTCGCCGCCGAGCTTGACGGTGGTATGTACCTGCTCGCCGCGCACGGCATTGACCGTGAGCACAATCAGTCCGTCATTGAGCAGCAGCAAATCGCCAGGCTTCACATCGCGCGGCAGTTCTTTGTAGTCCAGGCCGACACCACCCAGGTCGCCGGGCTCGGTGCGCGACGCATCCAGCACAAAGGACGCACCAGGCTCCAGTTGCACCTTGCCCTGGGCAAATTTGCCAACGCGGATTTTGGGCCCTTGCAGGTCGGCCATGATGGCTACCTCGCGGCCCGCGCGCTGCGCAGCCTCACGCACCGCCGCAGCGCGGTCGATATGGTCTTGCGCACTGCCGTGGCTGAAATTGAGGCGCACGACGTTGACTCCCGCTGCAATCATCTGCTCCAGCAAGACCGGGTCGCTGGAAGCGGGGCCCAAGGTGGCAACGATTTTGGTAGCGCGGCGTAACGTCATGAAAAACCTCGTATGTAATTGAATTTCAA
>NZ_JAQUAL010000225.1:0-2997 GCF_028687295.1 Simplicispira sp. | reverse complement strand
GGCCACGAACACGCCCGACATGCCGGGCGCTTCGGGCGTGCCCACGGCCAGCCGGGTCATTGGCAGCGTGACGGCAAAAATGGCGACACCCAGCAAGCCCAGCGCCAGGCCACGCACTTCGGCGGACGTGCGTGGGGGGCTGGTGGGGGTGACAGTGGGTGAGGTGGAAGCGGCAGTCATGGTGTGGCAGCAGGCAGTGAATGGGGCCAAGGAATGGCGGGACAGCGTGGGAAACAGAGCGAACGAAACGAACGGGTGAGCAGGTGAGCGGGGCGGTGACATGGCCCAGGCTCAGGCCAGCGCCATCCAGGCGGCGGTGGCCACCAGCACCAGCGCCATGGCGCGGTTGAACCACAGCAGGCGCTGTCCTTGCGCCAGCCACTGGCGCAAGAGCGCGCCCACGGCGGCATAGGTCAGGTTGCTGGAGAAGGCAAACACCACCATCACCGGCAGCACCACGGCCAGGCGTTGCAGGCTGTCTTCGCGCCCGGCCACCCAGCCGGCCACGATGGTCAGCGCCAGCAGCCAGGCTTTGATGTTGACGAATTGCAGCGCCGCGCCCTGCCAGAAGCCCACGTTCAGCCGCGCGGCGTCGGCTTCGCTCAGGCGGCTGCTACCGCTGAGCTTGAAGGCCAGCCACAGCAGGTAGGCAATGCCCACGGCCTTGATGCCCCAGCGCAGTGCCGGCACCGCCACCACCACGGCGCCCACGCCGCCCGCGCACAGCAGCAGCAGCGCCGTCCAGCCCACGGGCACGGCGCAGACAAAGCGCATGGCGGGGCGCAGCCCCCGGTTGGCGGCCAGTGCGGTCGAGAGCGTGGTGTTGGGGCCGGGCGTGAAGCTCATGGCCGTGGCCAGGGCCAGCAGGGCGGTGAATTCGACAAAGGGCATGGAGTGGGGTGCTCAAAAAAGGGGAAGTACCGGGGCACTGTAGGGTTGATTCCATTACAGTACCAATACAGTTTTTCTGACAAACACATCCGCTGTGCTGGTGTCTGCATCGGCACAGTTGCACAGCCCTTTTGCCGCCACCCTTTGCCCCGCCATGCTCACCCGCACCGCCCACCGCACCCTGACCGAACAACTGGCCGAGCGCTTTGCCGAGCGCATCCGCGCCCGCTTGCTGCCCGTGGGCGCGCGCCTGCCTTCGGTGCGCGAATGCGCGCGCCAGCAGGGCGTGAGCCCCTACACCGTGGTGGCCGCCTACGACCAGTTGCTGGCCCAGGGCCTGGTCGAGGCGCGCCGCCAGCGGGGCTTTTATGTCCGCGATATAGGGCAAAAAACGCCTCCAGCCCTTGCGGGACAAGCGCAAGCAGCTACTGAAAACATAGCGTCTGAAGGCGCCCCTGCTGCGGCAGAGGCCGGGCCGCTGCCCTCGGGCTCGCACATCAACGCCACGGCGCTGATCCGGGGCATGTTCCACCAGGCCTCCAGCAAGCCCCAGCCCGGCGCCGGGGTGTTTCCGCCGCAGTGGCTGCAAGAGGCGCGCTTCATGCCCGCTGCCGTGCGCAAGGTCACGGGCAGCCGCGCGCTGCAAGACGGCTCCCTGAGCTACGGCGAGCCCCTGGGCGATGCCGACCTGCGCAACGTGCTGGCGCGCCGCCTGACCGAGCTGAACGTGCCCGCCCGCCCCGCGCACATCATGACCACGGTGGGCGCCACGCACGCGCTGGACATCGTCAGCCGCACCTTGCTCAAGGCGGGCGACCCGGTGATGGTGGAAGAGCCGGGCTGGTCGGTGGAGTTTGCCCGGCTTGATGCCCTGGGCGCGCGCGTGCTGCCGGTGCCGCGTGGCCCCCAGGGGCCCGACCTGGCGGTGATGGCGCGCTACTGCGAGGTGTATGCGCCCAAGCTGTTCGTGAGCGTGAGCGTGCTGCACAACCCCACGGGCTACTGCCTGACGCCGGGCAGCGCGCACCAGGTGTTGCAATTGGCCCAGCAGCACGATTTCCACATCGTTGAGGACGACACCTACAGCCACCTGGCCCCGCCCCATGCCACGCGCCTGACGGCGCTCGATGGCCTGCGCCGCACCATTTACGTCAGCGGGTTTGCCAAAATTCTGGCGCCCAACTGGCGCGTGGGCTACCTGGCGGCGCCGCCCGATCTGGTCGAGCGCCTGCTCGATACCAAGCTGCTGTCCACGCTGACCACGCCGTCCATTCTGGAGAAAGCGCTGGCGCTGTGCATAGACCAGGGCCAACTGCGCCGCCACGCCGAGCGCATGCGCCTGCGCCTGGCCCAGGCACGCGCGCGCAGCGTGCAGCTGGCGCTGGAGGCCGGTTGCAGCTTTGCTGCCGAGCCCGCAGGCATGTTCGGCTGGGTCGAGACGGGCGTGGACACCGACATGCTGGCCCAGCGCATGCTGGACGAGGGCTATCTGCTGGCGCCCGGCGCGCTGTTCCATGCCAGCCGCCAGCCGTGTACGCTGATGCGCATCAACTTCACGACCACGCAGGATGCGGCGTTCTGGCGCGTCTTCCAGCGCGTGGTGGCGCAGACCCGTTCGCGCTGATGCCCGGGACAAAACCGCCGGGCAGGGCGCTGCTTACCGGCGCGGGCGGGCCACGTGCAGGTCGGCCAGCGCGCGCAGCAGGGCGCGGTTGACGTCTTCGGCGCGCAGCTCGTGCTCTTCGCACAGCTGGCGCACGGCGCTGGCGTCATCGCTCTCCAGCGCGCAGGCCAGTTGCAGGCTGGGCGCGTAGGGGCCGGTGTGCAGCACGGCCGCGTCGTGGATGCGCTCGGACAGCGGCAGGCGCAGCAAGATGTTGCTCAGCGGCTCGCGCAACAGCAGATCGAGCTGCGAGAACAAGCCGCACAGGTAAATCTCGCGGCGCAGCTCGTTCTCGACGCCCGCGTCCAGCAGCCGTTCGGTGACGCGCGCGCGCAGCACCATGGACTGGTACACGGGCTGCAAATCGGGCTCGGTGCTGGCGTGGGGCAGCTGGTCGCCCAGCCAGCGCTGGATGGAGCCATAGCCCATCATCACCAACCCCC
>NZ_JAQUAL010000224.1:0-3034 GCF_028687295.1 Simplicispira sp. | reverse complement strand
ATGGGCGAGCTGACCCACCTGCTGCGCAGCAAAGCCGTGCTGATGCCGGGCGTGTCGGTCACGCTCATCAACGAAAAAACCCGCGATACGCAAACCTGGCAATACAAAGGCGGCCTGCGCGACTACCTGATGCAGACGCTGGTCACCGACCCGGTGATTCCGCTGTTCGAGGGCGAGGGCTTTGCCGACAGCCAGAACGACAGCTTTGCCGAAGGCGAAGGCGCCGCCTGGTGCGTGGCCTTCACCGAAGAAGGCGCGCCGGTGCGCGAGAGCTACGTCAACCTCATCCCCACCAGCGCTGGCGGCACGCACGAATCGGGCCTGCGCGATGGCCTGTTCCAGGCCGTGAAAAGCTTTATCGAGCTGCACAGTCTGCTGCCCAAGGGCGTGAAACTGATGCCCGAGGACGTGTTTGCCCGCGCCAGCTACGTGCTCTCGGCCAAGGTGCTCGATCCCCAATTCCAGGGCCAGATCAAAGAGCGGCTGAACTCGCGCGACGCGGTGCGGCTGGTGAGTGGCTTTGTGCGCCCGGCACTGGAACTGTGGCTGAACCAGCACGTCGAGTACGGCAAAAAACTGGCCGAACTGGCCATCAAGGCGGCGCAAACGCGGCAAAAGGCCGGGCAAAAAGTCGAAAAACGCAAAGGCTCGGGCGTGGCCGTGCTGCCGGGCAAGCTCACCGATTGCGAGAGCCGTGACACGGCCTACAACGAAGTCTTTCTGGTGGAGGGCGACAGCGCCGGCGGCAGCGCCAAAATGGGCCGCGACAAGGAAAACCAGGCCGTTCTGCCCCTGCGCGGCAAGGTGCTCAACACCTGGGAAGTTGAGCGCGACCGGCTGTTTGCCAACAACGAAATCCACGACATCTCGGTGGCCATTGGCGTCGATCCGCACGGCCCGCAAGATGCGCCCGATTTGAGCGGCCTGCGCTACGGCAAGGTCTGCATCCTGAGTGATGCGGACGTGGACGGCTCGCACATCCAGGTGCTGCTGTTGACGCTGTTTTTCCGGCACTTTCCCAAGCTCATCGAGGCAGGCCATGTGTATGTGGCACGGCCACCGCTGTTCCGGGTGGATGTGCCCGCGCGCGGCAAAAAGCCCGCCAGCAAGCTGTACGCGCTGGACGAGGGCGAGCTGACCGCCATCCTCGACAAATGCGCCAAAGAAGGCGTGGCGCGCGACAAATGCCAGATCAGCCGCTTCAAGGGCCTGGGCGAGATGAACGCCGAGCAGCTGTGGGAAACCACCCTCAACCCCGACACCCGCCGCCTCATGCCGGTGCAATTGGGCGACCTGGACTTTGCCGCCACCGAGGGATTGATCACCCAGCTCATGGGCAAAGGCGAAGCCGCCGCCCGCCGCGCGCTGATGGAACTGCACGGCGACAGCGTGGAGCTGGATATTTAAGTGTTTTTGGCCTCCAGGCCTTGCCAGATAAGCGCAAGTAGCTATCAAAAACAGAGCAATTAATGCCATGGATGCCAGCGCTGCCTGCACCATGGCCCCCACCCAGGTTCACACAAAAACCATAGCTGCTCGCGCTTGCTGCATAAGCCTTGGAAGCGTTTTTTCTTATGACTGATACCACCGTTCTCGATTCCACTCCCGCCGCCAGCGCCGACACCGACAGCCTGGGCGCCTACGCCCAGCGCGCTTACCTGGAATACGCCCTCAGCGTGGTCAAGGGCCGGGCGCTGCCCGACGTGTGCGATGGCATGAAGCCCGTGCAGCGGCGCATTCTGTACGCCATGGAGCGCATGGGCCTGGGCTACTCGGGCAACACCGCACCCAAGCCGGTGAAAAGCGCGCGCGTGGTGGGCGATGTGCTGGGCCGCTTTCACCCGCACGGCGACCAGTCGGCCTACGACGCGCTGGTGCGCATGGCGCAAGACTTTGCCCAGCGCTACCCGCTCATCGACGGCCAGGGCAACTTTGGCTCGCGCGATGGCGACGGCGCCGCCGCCATGCGCTACACCGAGGCGCGGCTGGCCAAAATCACCAGCCTGCTCACGGGCGAGATCGACGAAGGCACGGTGGATTTCATCCCCAACTACGACGGCTCCACCACCGAGCCGCGCCAGTTGCCCGCGCGCCTGCCGTTCACGCTGCTCAACGGCGCCAGCGGCATTGCCGTGGGCCTGGCCACCGAAATCCCCAGCCACAACCTGCGCGAGGTGGCCGATGCCTGCGTGGCGCTGATCAAAAACCCGCAACTGCCTGCTGAAGAACTGCTGGCGCTGATTCCCGGCCCCGACTACCCCGGTGGCGGCCAGATCATCAGCAGTGCCTCTGACATTGCCGACGCCTACCGCACAGGCCGGGGCAGCCTGAAGGTGCGCGCGCGCTGGAAGATCGAAGAACTGGCGCGCGGCCAGTGGCAATTGGTCGTCACCGAACTGCCGCCCGGCGTGAGCACGCAAAAGGTGCTGGAAGAAATCGAAGAGCTGACCAACCCCAAGATCAAGGCGGGCAAAAAAGCCCTGAGCCAAGACCAGACCCAGCTCAAGGCCAGCGTGCTGGCGGTGCTCGATGGCGTGCGCGACGAATCCAGCAAAGACGCCCCCGTGCGCCTGGTGTGCGAGCCCAAAACCGGCAAAACCCCGCAGCAAGAGCTGATTACGGCGCTGTTGGCGCACACCAGCCTGGAAACCTCGGCGCCCATCAACCTGACCATGGTGGGCATTGACGGCAAGCCGGTGCAAAAGTCGCTGCGGCAAATTTTGCTGGAGTGGGTGGAGTTTCGCCAGACCACGGTCACGCGGCGCAGCCAGCACCGGCTGGACAAGGTGCTGGCGCGCATCCACATCCTGGAGGGGCGCCAGACGGTGCTGCTCAACATCGACGAGGTGATCGCCATCATCCGCGAGGCCGAGGAGCCCAAGGCCGCGCTGATGGCACGCTTTGCCTTGAGCGAGCGCCAGGCGGAAGACATTTTGGAAATCCGCCTGCGCCAACTGGCGCGCCTCGAAGCCATCAAGATCGAGCAAGAGCTGAAAGAGCTGCGCGAGAGCCAGGGCAAGCTCGAAGAGATTTT
>NZ_JAQUAL010000094.1:0-12446 GCF_028687295.1 Simplicispira sp. | reverse complement strand
GCCGCCGAGGCGCGCACCACGCCCGCCAGCTCGCCCACCGAGATGGCGGTGGACTGCAAATCGCTGGCGGCCTGTTCGGTGCGGGTCGACAAATCCTGGTTGCCCTGGGCGATTTCCCGGCTGGCCAGCGTGATGCCCCCGGCAGAGTCGTGGATGCTGGCCACCAAGGTGCGCAACTGCTGCTGCATGCGCCCCAGTGCGGTCAGCAAATCGCTGGTTTCATCGGTGCCCGTGGCCACGATGTCGCCAGTCAGGTCGCCCTGGGCAATGCGCTGGGCGTGGTCGATGGCCTGCGCCAGGGGCCGCGTCACGCTGCGCAAAATCAGGATGCCAGCGACCACGCTGATGGCAATGGCTGCGCCCGCCGCGCCCAGCAGCCACTGGCGTGCCAGCGCAAACTCGGCCTGGATGGCCTGGCCCTGCGCTGCGGCGCCCTGCGCTTCATGCTGGGCCTGCGCCCTCAGTTGGTCCAGCCACTCGTGTTGCAAGGGGGTGGGGTTGCGCTGGCGAAAAATATTGCCCAGGTTGCTGTTGCCCGAGCGCAGGGCATCGCGCACGTAATCGGCGCTGTCGAGCCCGCGTGTGGCCACTTTCTCCAGCGCAGCCAGCATGGCGTCTTGTTCCGGATCGGGCGCGGCCTCGGACAAGGTTTTGAACTGGGCGCGGGCGTTGCGGTAGCGCTCCAGCCCCTTGGCGAGCAGGTCGGCCTGCTCTTTGGCGTCCACCTCGTCCACCACCAGCGTCACGCCCAACATCGCCACCGTCACCTCGTTGACCGCATTCATCATGGTCTGTATCACGGCGATGCGGCTGTGGTTGACCTCTTGCATGCGGGTGGTGTGGGCGTCGATGCGCTGCATGCGGTGCAAGGCCACCGCCGTGATCACCAGCAGCAGCCCCAGCACCAGGCCAAACGCCACCGACAGGCGCGTGGACAAGCGCCAGGAAGGCCACCAGCGCGCTGCTTTCAAGGCCACAGGGGTAAGCACCCTGGAGGAAGTGGAGGCCGTCATGTGAATTCCTTTGTGCCGTAGAGAAAGCCTGTGGCGCCGGTGGCGGCCCGGTTCAGCCCAGCTGCAGCCGGGCCACGGCCATCTGCGCCAGTTCGCGCTTGAGCACCTTGTTCGAGGCGTTGAGCGGAAAATCCTCGCACCACAGCACATGGCGCGGCACTTTGTAGTTCGCCATGTTGGCGCGCGCCCAGGCCAGCAATTCCTGGCTGCTGATTTCAACGCCCGCGCGCAGCACCACGCAGGCGCAGCCCACTTCGCCCATGCGCTCGTCGGGCACACCCACCACGGCCACCTGCGCAATGGCGGGGTGCGCGGCCAGCAGGCGCTCGATTTCCGCTGGGTAGCAGTTGAAGCCGCCGACGATGAACATGTCCTTGAGCCGGTCGGTGATGCGCAGGTAGCCGCGCTCGTCCAGCACGCCCACGTCGCCGGTGTGCAGCCAGCCGTCGGCGTCGATGGCTTCGCGGGTGGCCGCTTCGTCATCGAAGTAGCCCTGCATGACGTGGTAGCCGCGCAGCAGCACCTCGCCCGCTTCGCCCGCAGGCACGGGGCGGCCCTGGTCGTCCACGCAGCGCACTTCGGTGCCGGGCAGCGCGCGGCCACAGGTGCCGGCCACGGTTTCGGCGCTGTCGCCGGGGTCGCACACGGTGGCGCAGCCGCCGCATTCGGTCAGGCCATAGGCGGTGGTGACGTTGGCAATGCCCAGCTCCTCGCGCATGCGGGTGATGAGCACCGGCGGCACGGTGGCCGCACCAGTGACGGCCACGCGCAGCGAAGAAATATCGAAATCGTGCAGGCCCGGGTGCGCCAGCATGGTCAAAAACAGCGTGGGCGGGCCCGGCATGAAGCTGATGCGGTCGTGCGCGATGCGGGCCAGCACCTTGTCGGCGTCGAACACCTGCTCGGGGTACACCGTAGCGCCCTGGATGAACGCCGCCACCCAACCCGCCTTGTAGCCAAAGGAATGGAAAAACGGGTTGACGATGAGGTAGCGGTCGCCCGGCTGCAGCCCGACCACGCGGCCCCAGGTGCTGAAGGCGCGGATGGTGGGCCCGTGCGCCGACATCACGCCCTTGGGCCGCCCGGTGGTGCCCGAGGTGAACATCAGATCGGCGGTGCTATTGGCCGTCAGCGCCTGCTCGCGCGCGGCCACCTGCGCTGCGGGCACGCCCGCGCCCGCCTCCAGAAACTGGTTCCAGTCCCTATCGCCCGGTGCGCCCGCCGCAGGCTGGAAACCGCCGCGCAGCACCACGATGTGCTCTAGCGTGGCCGGACGCTGGCCGCTGAGCATGGCCGGGTAGTACTGGCCCAGAAAGTCGCCAATGCAAAACAGCACCTTGGCGCCGCTGCGCTCCAGGATGTCGGCGGCCTCGGCGCCCTTCATGCGGGTGTTCAGCGGCACCACCACGGCACCGGCGGCGTGGCTGCCGCAGGCCGCCAGAATCCACTCGTGCAGGTTGGGCGCCCAGATGGCCACGCGGTCGCCCGCCTGCACGTTCAGCGCCATCAGCGCGCGCGCCACGGCCTGGCTGCGCGCCAGCAGGTCGGCGTAGCTGATCGCCACCGCGCCATCGACGATGGCAGCGCGCTCCGGGTAACGGGTGGCCGCCTGGCGCAGCAAGGCGGGCAGCGTCTCGGGCAAGTCGGGCGCCAGCGACCAGGCAGAAGACGGGGGCACGGCGCTGGTGGGCGCGTCGGAAATCAGGCTCATAAGGTTCACTCCGGAAATTGGATGCGCAGCCGCGCGCTGGTGGGCACGGCCTGGCAGGCCAGCGTCCAGGCTTTGGCCAGGTCTTTTTTGTCCAGCACGTCGTTGTGGCGCAGGTGGACGCTGCCCTCAACCACCTGGCACATGCACGAAGCGCACATGCCCGCCTGGCACGAGTACGGCGCGTTCAGGCCGGCCTTGAGCGCAGCGTCGAGCAGCGTCTCCGTGCCACCGCAGTGCAGGGTATGGGTTTCGCCGCCCAGCAGCACCTCGACCACGGCCTGCTCCACCGCGTCCGGCAGCGGCGGCGCGGCCTGCGCGGCGGCCTGGGTGGCGGCCTGGGTTTCTTCGTCGGGCAGCGAGGCAAAGCGCTCGACGTGGATGCGCTCGGACGGCATCTCGATGGCCTGCAAGGCCGCCACGGCAGCGTCCATGTACGGCCCGGGGCCGCAGATGAAAGCCTGCGCGCTGCGGTGGTGGCGCGCCAGTTCGGCCAGCTGCGCCACCGAGGGCACGCCCTGCACCGAATCGAGCCAGTGGATCACCGTCAGGCGCGCCGGGTGGGCCTCGGCCAGCGCCTTGAGTTCGCTTTGGAAGATGACGGATTTTTCGTCGCGGTTGGCGTAGAGCAGCGTGGCGCGGCCCTGGGCCTTGGCCAGCACCGTGCGCAGGATGGAGAACACCGGCGTGATGCCGCTGCCACCGGCCAGCAGCAAAAAGTCGCCGTCCAACGAGCGCGGATAGAACACGCCCGAGGGCGCCAGCACTTCCACGGTGTCGCCCGTGCGGATGCGGTCGCACACCCAGTTGGAGCCGCGCCCGTCTCTCACGCGCTTGACGGTGACGCGCAGCGCATCGTCCACGCCCGGCGCGCTGGACATGGAGTAGCAGCGCGGCACATGGCGCCCATCGATGGGCAGGCGCAGCGTCAAAAACTGGCCCGGCTGGTAGGCAAAGGCGCTGGCCAGTGCGGGCGGCACCTCGAACACCAGCGATTTGGTGTCGTGGGTTTCGTCCACCACCGCGCGCACGCGCAGCGCATGGTATCGGCTCATGGTCAACTCCTTGGTAGGGCGGCGTCAAACACTATCAAAACAGTAGCTAATAGCGCTTATCCAGCAAGCGTTAGAGGCCGTTTTGACATAAAAATATGGAGAATGTGATGGGCACAGCGGCAGCGCAGCGCCCGGCCACTCACAGCCCCATGCCCAGGATGGCGCTGTCGGCGCGGATTTCGGCGCCGTTGATGGCCTGCGAGTCGTCCGACGCCAGAAACAGCAGCACCTTGGCAATGTGCTCGGGCATGCAGGCGCGGCCCTTGGGGTTGTTCTTGGCATCGAACAGCAAAAACTGGGGCGGTACGCCCGGCGCCGACGCCTGCATCATGGGCGTGTAGATGCCATCGGGGTGCAGCGAATTGACGCGCACGCGGTGGCCGTTTTTGCGGCAAAACAGTGCGGCAGCGCGGGTCAGCGCGCCCACAGCGGCCTTGCTGGCGCTGTAGCCCGCGTAGTTTTCTACCGGCAGCCACGACGACACCGAGGCCATGTTGACGATGCTGCCGCCGCGCTCTTTCATCGCCTCTACGCCCTGCTGGCAGCCGATGAAGCACGAGTCGGTGTTGACCTGCATGAGCTGGCGAAACTGCGCCAGCGTGGCAGTTTCGATGCTGCCCGGAATCAGGATGCCAGCGTTGTTGATGAGAATGTCCAGCGGCCCGAAGCGCTGCTGCACGGCGGCGATGGCAGCGCTCCAGTCGGCCTCGCTGGTCACGTCGTGGCGCACAAACACCGCGCGCTCGCCGCACTCCTGGGCCAGGGCCTGACCCGCCTCGGCATTGATGTCGCTGATGCCGACGAAGGCGCCCTCCTCCAGCAGCAATTGCACCGTGGCCCGGCCCACACCGCTGGCCCCGCCAGTGACCAGCGCCACCTTGTTTTGTACACGTCCTGCCATATCCATCCTTAATCAGAGAAGTGGGCTGCGGCATGGCCTGCGCGCCGCCCGGAAAAAACACAGTCGGCCAGCGACAGGCCGCTGACGTAGCGCGACGAGGGCAAGCCCATGGCCGTGCGCCCGGCGGCAAACAGGCCGCCAATGCGCTGGCCTGCGGCATCGAGCACCTGGCCGTTGGCCTCGTCCAGCACCAGCCCGCCCAGCGTCAGCGTGGCCAGCGGAAAGGTGGGCGAGCCGATGGAGATGTCGATGGCGTAGTACGGCCCGCGCGCCATGTCCTGGCGCATGTCGGGCGATTTGCCAAAGGCGTCTTCGCGCTCACCACGTGCGGCAGCGCTGGCGGCCTCCAGGCTGGCGCGCAGCTTGGCCGGGTTGGCCTTCAGGCGCATCGCCAGGGCCTCGGGCGTGGCCGCTTTTTTGGCGCCCAGCAGCATCATGGCCAGCGCGGGCAGCGACTGAAACGCCCACAAACCGCCAAACAGGCACTGGCGAATGGCCTGCGCGCGCAGCTTGGCATCGATCACCAACCAGCCGCGCCCGCCCTGGTGATCGACCAGCGCATGGCCCAGCGTGGCGCCATAAACCTGCTCGTTGCAAAAGCGCTCGCCCTGGGTGTTGACGACGATGCCCTTGGGCCACACCGCTGGCGGCGTGATGAAGCGCCAGGCCGAAATGTTCTCCAGCGCCTGGGCCGCCGCACCCACGCTCTGGCCCAGGCGCAGGCCGCTGCCGTCGCAGCCGGCGGCGCCCACCGGCCAGCCACGCTTGGCGTGCGGCGCGTGCGTGGCCATCAGTTCAGGGTGGTAGATAAAGCCGCCCGTGGCCAAGACCACGCCGTGGCGCGCGCGGATGAAGCGCGGCTGCGCCGTGGCCTGCTCGATCAGCGCCGCCTCGCGCCGACAGGCCGCCGCCTTGCCGGGGCGAAACGTGCGCCAGCGCGCCACCTGGCGATGCAGCTCGGCATGGCACAAGGTGCCTGGGGCGCCCGGCGGCAGTTGCCAGACTTCCACGCCCAGCACGGCGCCGGGCTGCCCATCGGGGCCGCGCTGGCGCACCAGTCGGCGCACCGCGGCCTGCGTGACGGGCTGCACGCCCGCCTTCAGCGTGGCCTCTTTCAGCGCCGCATACAGCGCCTTGCCCGATTGGCCTTTGGCCACCGCCCGGTGGCCGCGCGGCGCGGGTGCGCCCAGCGTGCCCCGGCAGGCAGGCACCACTTCGTTGCCGGAGTAGTAGAGAAACTTGCCCTCGGGCGGGTACGAGGTTTTGTGGTCGGGCATGGTGGCGCCAAAGCGCACGCCGTGCGCCTCCAGCCAGGCCAGGTTGGCCACGCTGTCGGCACAAAACTTGTGCAGCGTGGCATCGCTGACCACACCGTTGACCTCGTGGCGCAGGTACTCGGCCATGGCCTCGGGGGTATCGGTAAAACCAGCCTGCTGCTGGTAGGGCGTGCCGCCACCGGCATACACCACGCCACCCGACAGCGCACTGGCACCGCCGCCGTCAAAGCGGTCAATGACGATCACCGAGGCGCCCGTGGCGCGCGCTTCCAGGGCGGCGCAGGCACCTGCGGCACCCCAGCCCACCACCACCACGTCGGCGCTGTCGCTCCAGTCGATGGCGCTGGCGTTGTCCACCTCCAGCGCCGGGGCGATCGGGGTGACGGTGGATGGCTTGGCGCGGCCCGTCATGCCACCTGCCCCACGCGGGGCGCGCCCTGGAGCAACTCGGTGCGCTCCAGCGCCAGCGGCTTGCCCTGGATGGCGGCAATGGCGCGGTAGGCAAAGGTCATGGCCGGGCCCAGCGTCGAGCCCGCACCGGGGTAGGCAGGCCCCATCACCGAGGCCGAGTTGTTGCCTACGCAATACAGGCCCTCAATGACCTTGCCTGCCTCGTCCAGCACCCGGGCGTCGCGGTCGGTCAGCAGACCGCCCTTGGTGCCGATGTCGCCAGGAAACAGCCGGATGGCATAGAACGGCCCTTTCTGGATAGGCGCCAAGTTGGGATTGGGCTTGACGTTGACATCGCCGTAGTAGCGGTCAAACACATTGCCGCCCCGGTCAAATTCGAGGTCTTTGCCGGTGCGGGCAAATTCGGTCATGCGGGCGGCACTGGCCACCAGGCCAGCGGCATCGACGCCGATTTCAGCGGCCAGCTCGGGCAGGGTTTCGCCCTTCCAGTACACCTTGCCCAGCCAGCTCTTGCGCAACCGGCTGTCGGGCACCGCCGTCGCGGGCATCAGCGGGCCCATGGGGTAGTTGGCGCGGAAGGTGGCATCAAAAACAATCCATGCCGGAATGGCGCCGCCCGTTTTTGCGTGGTTGGCGTACATGGCCTGCTGGAACTCGGGGTACGGCCCCGATTCGTTCAAAAAGCGCTCGCCCCGGGCGTTGACCACCATGCAGCCGGGCAGGGAGCGCTCGACAAACAGCGGGCGGAATTTCTCTTCCTTGGGCACGTCCAGCGTGGGCACGCCCCAGGTGTGCGCCATCAGGTGCAGCTTGCCGCCCACGGCGGCGCCCGCACGGATGGTGTCGCCGGTGTTGGCATCGGGCGGCGTGCTCGTCCAGGCCTGGTTGGTGGGCTGGGGCAGGTATTGCTCGCGCATGGCCTGGTTGCGCTCAAAACCGCCCGCGCCCAGGATCACCGCCTTGCGCGCTTGCAGGCGCAGCGCCTGGCCATCTTTGCGCACGACCACGCCAGTGACACGGCCCGCGTCGGTGGTCAACGACTCCATGGGCGTGTCCAGCCACAGGGCAATCTTGCGCTGGCGCAGCGCCGCCAGCAGGCCACCCACCAGCGCCTGGCCGCCGGTCAGGCGGCGGTCGCGGCGGGTTTTGCTGCGCCAGGGGTAATCGAGAAAATAGCGGGCCATGATGCCCATCAGCATCCACTTGGCTTTGCGCTCGCGCGCCAGCATGGAGCGTGCCTGGAAGGCGTTGATGTGCATCCGGCCAAAAATCAACTGGCCCGGGTTGGTCGGGCGCAGCAGCGCCAAGCCCTCCAGACCTAGCCGGGCCGCGTTGAAGTCCAACGGGTCCATGGTGCGCCCACCAGGTAACGCACCCTGAACGTTGGGGTAGTAATCCGAGTAATGCGGCATGCAGCGGTAGGGCACGCCGATCTGCGCCAGATAGCGCGCCATGTGGCGCGCCGTCTCGACGTAGGCCAGCACGCGGTCGTCGCTGGCCAGTCCCTGGGCACAGGCTTTGACGTAGCCAAAAGCCACCTCGATGCTGTCGCGCAGCCCGGCCTTGGGCATGTCGTGGTTGTCAGGAATCCAGATACCGCCGCCTGACAAGGCCGAGGTACCACCAACCAGCGCGGTTTTTTCCACCACGAGGGTTTTGAGCCCTTCATCGCTGGCTCGGATGGCGGCCAGCAGCGCACCAGCGCCCGAGCCGACGACGATCACGTCAAACTGCTGTTCGTCTTTCAAGGGTGGGTGCTGCACGCCGCCTCCTGTGGTCATGGGTGGTTACCGCTCAAAC
Source organism: Simplicispira sp. (assembly GCF_028687295.1). Classification (NCBI taxonomy): domain Bacteria; kingdom Pseudomonadati; phylum Pseudomonadota; class Betaproteobacteria; order Burkholderiales; family Comamonadaceae; genus Simplicispira; species Simplicispira sp. The sequence continues at coordinate 4,281 of NZ_JAQUAL010000094.1, read as the reverse complement.
GAAAGCGTCGGCGTTGGGCAGGCCCAGCATCACGGCGCCATGGCTGCGTGCATAGGTATCGCTGTTGTTGGCGATGTGGCCGCGCGCCACGTGCAGGTCGCGGAAAGTGCGCTCGATGGGGTTGGTCTTGAACACGCCACCGGCTGCGCAGGCGCGCATGATCTCGTTGACCACCTCGGCGCAGCGCTTGGGCACCTGCGATGCCTGGGCACGTTGCATCAGGCGCTCTTCCACGTCCATCACCGTGCCGTTCTTGGCGCAATCGACGATGCGCTGGAAGTTGCGATACAGCACCAGCTTGGCTTGGTCGGTCATCATCATGGCCTCGCTCACGGCCAGCTGGGAGTTGACGTCTTCTGCCGTCTTGGCACCGTGCTTGCCGACAAAGCTGGCGCAGCGTTGGCGAAAGCTGTTGATGGCGGCATCGGTCGCGCCCAAGCAGGCCGACGACACCGCGCGCTGGAACACCTGCGTGAACGGAATGCGGTAGAGCCAACCAGGGTTGACGGCACGGCCAGGGCAGCCAGCGTCGCTGTGGTCGTTGGTACGGTGGGTGCGGTGCGCGGGCACAAAGGCGTCGGTCACTTCGATGTCATGGCTGCCGGTGGCGCGCAGGCCCAGCACGTCAAAGTTTTCGATGATCTTGAAGTCTTTCTTGGGCAGCAAGAAGGTGCAGTGCTCCAACACGCCCGAGCCGTCTTTCTTGGGCAGCAGGCCGCCCAGCAAAATCCACTCGCAGTGCTGCGAGCCACTGCTCCAGCTCCAGCGGCCGCTGAAGCGGTAGCCGCCTTCCACCGGCTCGGCCTTGCCGGTGGGCATGTAGGTCGAAGCGGTCAGCGTGGTGGGGTCTTGGCCCCAGACGTCGATTTGCGCCTGCTCCGGGAACAGCGGAATTTGCCAGTTGTGGACACCAATCACGCCATAAATCCAGGCGGTGGCCATGCAGCCTTCGGCCAGCGCCATTTGCACGGTGTAGAAAACACGCGGATCCATTTCGTAGCCGCCCCAGCGCTTGGGCTGCAGCACCTTGAAAAAGCCCGCCTCCTGCATCTCCGCGACAGTCTCGCGCGGCACCATCAAAGCATCTTCCGCTGCACGGGCGCGCTCGGCCAAACGCGGCGCCATGGCGCGGGCGCGTTCGATCAACTCAATGGCTTCGGGCGTCAAATAATCGTCTCTTACTGTCATCATGGTGCTTGTCTCCGAAAGGCTTTGCTCTACGCGGCAGAGGGGGTGAACGCACAAGGAAAATCCCTTGCGATGGGCAGATATTCCCACCCGCATCGGCAGGGCTCATCGTCCAATCAGACTAAAACGCCGCCCGCCAGCGCATCGCCTGATGTGCAGCAAAGAACGCCCTAGTCCATGTGAAGGATTCGATGCAAGGCAGCGCCCGGCAAGCTTGGGTTCCAGGACTCAGGAGACTTGTATGAATGCACTTGCACCGCCCTTCGACCCCAAGGAATTTCGCCGCGCACTGGGCATGTTTGCCACGGGTGTGACCATCGTGACCACCACAGCGGCCGATGGCACGCCCATCGGCATCACGGCCAACAGCTTCAACTCGGTGTCGCTGGAGCCGCCGATGGTGCTGTGGAGCCTGGCCAACAACGCGCGCAGCCTGCCTGCCTTCAGCGACAGCACGCACTGGAACGTACACATCCTGTCGAACGAGCAAGAGGCGCTGTCCAACCGCTTTGCCCGCGCGGGCGAGGACAAATTCAACGGCCTGGCGCTGGACACGCAACCCAGCGGCGCGCCCCTGCTCACCGGCTGCAGCGCGCGCTTTCAGTGCAAGAGCGCGTTCAAGTACGAGGGCGGCGACCACACCATTTTTGTCGGCGAGGTGGTGCAGTACGACAGCAGCGCCCTGCCCCCGCTGCTGTACGTGACCGGCGGCTATGCGCTGGCCTCGCGCAAGGCGGCGCCCGTCTCGACCGAGCCGCAGGCGCAACTGGAGGGCGCGGTGTATTCCGAGAACCTGCTGGGCTACCTGTTCGGGCGCGCGCATTTTCAGTTTTTGCATGGCATCCGGGGCACGTTGCAACAGCGCCAGTTGTCGGACACCGACTTTTTCGTGCTCTCGCTGCTGAGCGTGTGCCAGCCGCTGCAAGTGCCCGAGATCGCCGCCCACATTGCCTACACCGGCGTGGACCTGGGCACGGGCGCGCTGCAGTCGCTGGTGCAGCGCGGCCTGCTGGTGCAGGAAGCGGACGGCCTGCGCCTGAGCCCGAGCGGCTCGGACGCCATCCTGCATGTGCTGGCGGCGGCCAAATCGGTCGAGGCCGATCTGGTGGATCGCATGGGCGAGATGGAATCGGCTGCACTGCGCAACCTGCTCAAGCAGGCCATTTTGGCCACCGACCCCGGCCTGCCCAAGTTGTGGCAGGCCACAGCACCAGCGCAGCCAGCGGCCTGAGCGGGCGGCAGCGCCTGTGCGCCCGCACCCGCCGCAAAGCCCCCCCTTTTTCTCTTTTCTTTTTGCTTGACCCACACCCCATGCAGACAACCCCCTCCATCCCCGAAGGCCACTACCTCGACATTGGCGAGGTCGCCGGCCTGCCCCAGCGCGTGCACTACCACGAGCAGGGCGAAGGCGAAGCCGTCATCTTCCTGCACGGCGCGGGCGGCGGCGCCAGCGGCTACAGCAACTTCAAGGGCAACTACCCCGTGTTTGCCGAGGCGGGCTACCGCACCCTGGTGCCCGATTTGCTGGGCTACGGCCTCTCCAGCAAGCCCGACCTGCCGCAGTACGACCTGGACTTGTTCATAGCTGGCATCAAGGGGCTGGTGGACGGCCTGGGCCTTCAACGCGTCACGCTGCTGGGCAACTCGCTGGGCGGCGCGGTGGCGCTGGGCTACGCACTGGCCTACCCCGAGGACGTGGCGCGCCTGATCCTGATGGCGCCCGGCGGCGTGGAAGACCTGGACACCTACCTGGCCATGCCCGGCATTGCCAACATGTTCGCCATCTACCAATCGGGCAAGACCGGCGCCGAGGCCATGCGCGCCGTGATGACCATGCAGCTGTTCGACCCCTCGCTGCTGACCGACGAAATCATCAACGAGCGCGCGCCCATTGCCGCCACGCAGACGCAGGCCGCCCGCTCCATCCTGAAGGTGCCCAACATGACCGAGCGCCTGCACGAGCTGCGCTGCCCGGTGTTTGGCTTCTGGGGCGTGAACGACCAGTTCAACCCGGCCAGCGGCACCATGAAGCTGATGGAACACTGCCCGCAGGCGCGCATGGTGCTGATCAACCGCTGCGGCCACTGGGTGCAGGTGGAGCACCGCGAGCTGTTCAACCGCAGCTGCATCGACTTCTTGCAGAACGGCTAAAAATGGACGCCGCAACCATTGAATCCCTGGGCGACGCGCTGTTTGACGCCCTGCGCCAACGCCGCACGCTGGCGCCCCTGACCAGCCGCCACGCCGACATCACGGTGGACGACGCCTACCGCATCTCGCTGCGCTTTCTGGCGCGCCGCCAGGCGGCGGGCGAGCGCGTCATCGGCAAGAAAATCGGCGTGACCTCCAAGCCGGTGCAGGACATGCTGGGCGTGTTCCAGCCCGACTTTGGCTTTCTGACCGACGCCATGCAGTACGCTGATGGCGCCACCGTATCGCTGAGCCAGTCGGGCCTGGTCCAGCCGCGCGCCGAGGGCGAGATTGCCTTCATGCTCAAGACCGACCTGCAAGGCCCGGGCGTCACGCGGGACGACGTGCTGGCCGCGACCGCGTGGGTCGCACCCTGCTTCGAGATCGTCGATTCGCGCATTGACGACTGGAAAATCAAAATCCAGGACACCGTGGCCGACAACGCCTCGTGCGGGGTGTTTGTCGTCGGCACGCAGCACACCGACCCGCGCACGCTCGATCTGGCCGCCGCGTCCATGCAGATGTGGAAAAACGGCGCTCCCGCTGGCAGCGGTGTGGGCGCTGCGGTGCAAGGCCACCCGGCTGAAGCCGTGGCCTGGCTGGCCAACACGCTGGGCGCTTTTGGCATTCCGTTCAAGGCCGGTGAGCTGATCCTGTCGGGTTCGCTGGCGCCCCTGGTGCCCGCCGTGGCTGGCGACCGATTCACCATGCAGATCGAGGGCCTGGGCGGCTGCTCGATCGCTTTCTCCGCATAAGAAATCTCCTGTATGACCACCCAAAAAATCAAATGCGCCCTGATAGGCCCGGGCAACATCGGCACCGACCTGCTGGCCAAGCTGCAGCGCAGCCCCGTGCTCGAGCCCGTCTGGATGGTCGGCATCGACCCCGAATCCGACGGCCTGA
>NZ_JAQUAL010000223.1:0-3067 GCF_028687295.1 Simplicispira sp. | reverse complement strand
CAGGCCCAGCACTTCGTGCTCCCGCCTCGTCGAACCGGGCGCTCCTTCCCGCGCGAGGTCAAACGATCCACACGCAGCAAGTACCCTCCGAAAAAATGCCAGTCAGCGGTTAACTGACTGGCATTGGCCTGGAGCCGCTTTTTTTGCGCCCGGCCCGGGGGTGGCTGTGCGGTGGGGGTGTGCCGGTTTTAAAGGTCAAAATAGGCTGAAAGCCAGTTGTGGTGAGCGCAAGTAGCTATCAAATCAATAGCTCAATTCCACGACATGGCGGACACGTCGTGGACAAAAATCGGGTAGTCCATCCACACCCCGCGCAGGCCCTTGCGCCGCACCACGTCGATTTGCGGGGCAAAAATCCAGGCGTTCACCGCGTCTTGTGCCAAATGGCGCTGCAACTGGCCGAACAGGCGCTGGCGCTCGCGCGGTTGCACGGCCTGGGCGTAGCGCTGCACCAGGGCGCGGAAGTTGGCGCTGTCGTAGCCAAAGTAGTACTGCGGATCGGTGTAGATGAAGTAGTCCAGCGGCTCGACATGGTTGATCAGCGTCATGTCGAAGTCGCCCTTGAACGGCCCGGCCAGCCACTGGCCCCATTCCAGGTTTTTCAGCTGCACTTCGATGCCCACGCGTGCCAGCTGCTCGGCCACAAACTCGCCGCCGATGCGCGCGTAGGACGGCGGCGGCAGGGCCAGCTCCAGGCGCAGCGGCGCCACCACCCCGGCGGCGCGCAGCAGCGCCCGGGCACGCTCGGGGTCGTAGGGATAGAGGCTGGCCAGGTGCAGGTAGCCCGCATCCGAGGGGCTGAAGTGGCTGCCAATGACCGTGCCGCGCCCATTGAGCACCTGGCGGATAAAGCTCTCGCGGTCGATGGCGTGGGTGATGGCGCGGCGCACGCGCACATCGCCCAGCGGCGCGCGGCGGTGGTTCAGCGCCAGCATGCCTTTGCCGCTGGACGAGCCCAGCAGCAGTTGGTAGCGGTTATCGGCTTCCACGCCGTGCAGGTTTTGCGCCGCGTAGTGGAAGAACAGGTCGATCTCGCCGCTTCTGAGCAGCGGCCCCAGGGCTTCGCGCCCCTGAACGAAGCGGAACACCACCTGCTCGATGGTGGCCGCCTGCGACCGGCCCTGCCCCGGCGCTTTCACCAGGGTGATGCTGTGCCCGGTGCGGCGCTGCTGCAAGCGGTAGGGGCCGGTGCCCACGGGGGCCGTGGCGGTGTGCGCCGCGCTGTCGGGGTGCAGGATGACGGCGGTGGCTTCGCCCAGGCGGAACAGCAGGTGCGGGTCGGGGTGGCGCAGCGTCAGCACCACGGTGTGGGTGTTGGGCGTGGCGATGTCGGCCAGGTTGTCAAACAGGGCTTTGCGCGCCTTGTTGGTCGATTCGGGGGCCATCGCCCGCTCAAAGCTGAAGCGCACGGCCTGCGCGTCCAGGGGGGCGCCATCGTGAAAGCGCACATACGGGCGCAGCGCAAAGGTGTAACGGCGCTGGCTTTCATCGACCGACCACGATTGCGCCAGCAGCGGCGAGATGCTGCCGTCCTCTTCAATGCGGGTCAGCCCCTCCAGCACGTTGTAGTGCACCACCTCGCCCACCGAGGCCGAGGCGGCCATGGTCGGGTCCAGGCTCTCGGGCTCCAGACTCAGGTAGATGGCGACTTTGTGCTCCGGGGCCACGCTGCCCGCCGGGGATTGGGCCGCAGCCTGGCTGGCACACAGCGCACTGCCAGCCAAGGCAGCCCATTGCCCCAGGTGGGCACGGCGGTCGGGAGAGAAGGGGTGCATGGTGGTCGGGCTGTAAGCTGGCAGAAAGGGTTGAAACAACGCATGGAATTGCCGTGGCGCTTCGGAAAATCCTATGCAAAGTGTGACATATTCACAAACTGTCACGTTTTGCCCGCTGGGTTGCATTCACCTTCGGCCTGCTTTCGCCCGCTGCCGCCCCATGCCCATTGCGCCCCTCTTTTCTCGCCTGCTGCCACGCCTGTGGCGGCGCTGGTTGTTGGCGGCCATTTTGCTGGCCTTGCTGCTCGTGGTGGGGGCGCACGTGTGGCAGGCCTACCAGCAGCGCGTGGAAACCTACCGCCACCAGGTCGAGACGGCGCTGCGGGCCGTCAGCCAGTTGCAGGCCGCCAATATTGCCGACTGGCGGGTGCGCCATCTGGGCGATGCCGCCGACCTCACCAACGACCCCCTGCTGATGGACGCCGTGGCCCGCTGGACGGCCACCCCCACCCCGGAGCAGACCAGCATCTTGCAAGAGCGCTTGCGCAGTCTGGAAGAAAACCTGCGCTACACCGCCGCCTTCTTTGTCGATACCCAGGGCGTGGTGCGGCTGGACTCGGCCAGTCAGGGCAGTGCGCCAGAGCCCGCCGCGCCGGAGCGCACCCTGGACCCGCCCGAAGCCCAGGCCCTGCGCCGTGCCCTGGACGCGGCCCAGCCCGTGGGCGTCGAGTTGCACCGCAGCGCAGCGTTTGCGTTCCCGTTCTTTGGCGTGCTGGCCCCGATCTATGGCCCCGACAACGCGCCGCTGGGCGCCATCTGGCTGGTGCTGCACGCCCAGGCCCGCCTGGCCCCGCTGCTGGAGACGCTGCCCAACAGCAACCGGTCGGCTGAATCGCTGCTGGTGCGCCGCGAAGGCCCCTGGGTGCAATACCTGATTCCACCGCGCCTGAACGATGCCGTGCCCCAGGATATGCGCCAAATCATGGACGACGCCCCCCTGGACGTGGCCGTGCAGGCGGCCCACGGCGAGCGCGGCATCCTGCACGGTGTGGACTACCGGGGCAAACCCGTGCTGGCCTTTGCCAGCACTGTGCGCGACACGCCCTGGATTCTGGTGGCCAAGGTGGATCAGGACGAGGCCCTGGCACAGGCCCAGCGCAACGAATGGCTGGGCATGGCGCTGCTGGCCAGTTTGCTGCTGCTGCTGGGCGGCAGTGCCTTTGCCGGCTGGCAATGGCAGGCCCGGCGGCGCGAGCAGGCGCTGAGAAACGAGCTGCAATACAGCCTGCACTGGCTCGACAGCGCGCAAAAAGCGGCCCGCGTGGGCTACTTTGCCTACTACGCCCGCAGCG
>NZ_JAQUAL010000093.1:0-12531 GCF_028687295.1 Simplicispira sp. | reverse complement strand
CTGCAAGCGCTGGGGCCGAGCGTGATCGCCAGCGCCAACATTGGCTGCATCACCCACCTGCAAAGCGGCACCGACACACCCGTGCGCCACTGGGTACAGGTGCTGGACGAGGCGCTGGCGGGGTAGGCAGGTAGCGCGCATGGGGCTGTGGCGGTGGGTGCTGCGCTGCGTTTCTGCCGTTGTTCTTTGTCCGCTAAGGGCAGATCTTGCCCGCTTCGGCTCCGGCGCCGCTGCCCGGGCTGCGCACCCTTTGCGCCAAGGCTGGCATGATTGAGGGTTTTGTTGCCCTCTACCGCTACGCCCATGACCGACTCCGTGCCACACCCAGAACAGACCGCCGCGCCCGCTGCCCCTGATGCCGCGGCGCCCGCTGCGGCTGCAGCCGTCGCCACCATTGCGCCCGGCGAGGGCGCCCCCGCAGCGGCCCAGGCCGACTCCCGCCCCGCTGGCGCTTCGCGCCGGGGTGGCCGGGGCGGACGCGGTGGCCGGGGCCGCAAGCCCGCAAACTCCTCTTCCGCCGCCGCAGCAGCCACCGAGGGCGATGCGCCCGCTGCCGCCGATGGCGCCGCTACCGCGCGCCGCGCGCCGCGCCCCATTCCGCCCACCCTCGAAAAGCTTGCCGAGCTGTACCCGCAGCTGTTTGGTGCGGTGTTTTTGCCGCTCAAGCGCGGGATTTTTCAAGACCTGCAGGCCGCCCATCCCGACCTGTTTGAGCGCGAGGCACTGAAGCTGGCGCTGGGCATCCACACCCGCTCCACGCGCTACCTGCAATGCGTGGCGGCGGGCCAGCAGCGCCACGACCTGCAAGGCCAGCCCGTCGAAGCGATGGCGCCCGAGCACATCCACCAGGCGCTGGTGGAGGTGTACCGCCGCCGCCAGGGCCGCAGCAGCGAAGACCTGTTGCCCAAGCTGCGCGCGCGCATCGTGGCCAACATCGAGGCCAGCGGCCTCACGCGCGAGGACTACGCCGAGCGCGTGCGCAACCGCGACGAAGCGGCCAACGCCTTGCTCGATGAAGCCCTGGCCGAACTGGCCGCCAAAACCGCCCGCGAAGAAGCCCTGCTGCGCACCTTCGAGGCCAGCGGCAAAACGGTGGAAGAGTTTGCCGACATGTACGGCATGGACGCGCGCACCGTGACCCGCACCCTGCACAGCGCCCGCACCCGTGCGGCGGCGCCGGTGGTCGAGCCTGCCGCCCCCGAGGCGGCCCCCGACGCCGCATAAACCGGCCGGTTTCGGCGCTGCGCCCACGGCGCTACAGTGGCTCTCCCCCACTCCCCCGGAGAGCCACCATGTTCGAAACCGCCGAAATCGGCCACAAGATTTCCAAGGCCGATTACAAAAAAGCCGTCCCTGCGCTGCGGGCCGACCTGCTCGGCGCGCAGGCCGAGCTGTATGCGCAGGGCAAGATTCCGGTCGTGCTGCTCATCAGCGGCCAGGACGGCGCGGGCAAGGGAGAAACCATCAACCTGCTCTACGAGTGGATGGATGCCCGTTTTCTCAGCACCCTGGCCTTTGCCCGGCCCACCACCGAAGAGCGCGAACGCCCCAGCATGTGGCGCTACTGGCAGGCGCTGCCGCCCAAGGGGCGCATCGGCATGTTTGCCGGCTCGTGGTACTCCGACCCTATCCGCGAACACATCGATGGCGACATCTCGCGCAAAGAGCTGGACGCGCGGGCCGACCAGATCAACCGCTTCGAGGCCATGCTGGTCAACGAAGGCGCGCTGGTGCTCAAGTTCTGGTTCCACCTCACGCGCGAGGCCCAGAAAAAACGCCTCAAGGCCCTGGCCAGCGACCCGCGCACCGCCTGGCGCGTGACGCAGTGGAACTGGGACCGGCTGGAAACCTACGACCAGCTGCAAGCCACCGCTGGCCACCTGCTGCGCATGACCAACACGCCCTGGGCGCCCTGGGTGGTGATCGACGGCTCCAACGACAACTACCGCGCCTTGACCGTGGGCAAGGTGCTGCGCGATGCCCTGCGCGCCAAGCTGGCCAACACCAGCCACCCGACATCGCCCGTGGCGCCCATGGTGCGCGTGGACACCGACGGGCGCAACGTGCTGTCTGCGCTGGACTTGGGCCTGTCGCTCACCGACAAGCACTACCAGAACGAGCTGGCGCACTGGCAGGGCCGCCTGGCCGAGCTGGCCCGCGACCCGCGCTTGCAGCACCGGGCGCTGGTCTGCGCCTTCGAGGGGGCGGACGCAGCGGGCAAGGGCGGCTCCATCCGCCGCATTGCCGGGGCGCTGGATGCGCGCCAGTACCGCATCGTGCCCGTGGCCGCGCCCACCGACGAAGAGCGCGCCCAGCCCTACCTGTGGCGCTTTTGGCGCCACCTGCCCCGCCATGGCCACATCACGCTGTTTGACCGCACCTGGTATGGCCGGGTGCTGGTCGAGCGCATCGAGGGCTTTTGCACCGATGCCGACTGGCTGCGCGCCTACACCGAGATCAACGACTTCGAGCACGAGATGGCCGAGGCGGGTCTGATTCTGGTCAAGTTCTGGTTGCAGATCAGCCAGGAAGAGCAGCTGCGGCGCTTCCAGGAGCGCCAGCGGGTGGAGTTCAAGCGCTCCAAGATCACCGAGGAAGACTGGCGCAACCGCGACAAATGGGACGCCTACCAGCAGGCCGTGTGCGACATGGTCGAGCGCACCAGCACCGGCACCGCCCCCTGGACGCTGGTAGAGGCCAACGACAAGCGCTATGCCCGCATCAAAATCCTGCGCACCCTGTGCGAGCGCCTGGAAACTGAGCTGGCCCGCAGCCCCAAGCACTGGGCCGATGCCGAGCGCCCCGGTGGTCAGCGCCCCTCCGAGAAGAAGCGGGGCAAGAAAAAGTAAGCCCGGTGGGCCTGTAGAGCAAGGCGGCCTCTCGTTCCAGAGCGACGCTGCTCTGGCGCTCCCACCCATTGGGTGGCCAGTCTTTTATCCATAGCAAATATCAGGCCGGTAGTGGTGCTGGCGCCAGCGCCACCGCCACCGTCAGAACCGTGCCCCCTGCGCCCGATTCGACCGTGAGCGTGGCGCCGATGCGCTCGGCGCGCGCGGTCATGCTGCGCATCCCCACGCTCAGGCCTGCATTGCGCACGGCCTCCACGTCAAAGCCCACGCCATCGTCTGCAATGCGCAGCTGCAAGGTGTCTGGCTGCGGCTGCATGCACTGCACGCACACATGCCGTGCCCGGCTGTGCTTGAGGGCGTTCGACAGCGCCTCTTCCACCAACCGTGTCAGGCCCAGGCATTGCAGCGCGCTGGGCCGACCCTGCCACTGCGGGGCAATGCGCCATTGCGAGGCCACGCCCATTTCGTCAAAGAGGAGCGTGAAACGGTGGCGCAGCGGCGCAGCCCACTGCACCGGTGTATCGGGCACCTGCGCACCGGCACTGGAACCATGGTCGATCACCTGGCGCAGGTCGTCGCGCAGCACCTTCAAGAGCGACAGCACGCGCTGGTTGGCCAGTGGCTGCTGTGCCAGCTCCACCAGCGCCATGCTGCGCATCAGGCTACCGCCCAGGCCGTCGTGCAGATCGTGTGCGATCTGCATGCGCTCTTGCAGCTTGGTGTGCTCCAGCGCTTGGGCGTGCTCGCGCTCCAGGGCCTGGGCCAGATCGGCGCGGGCGCGGGCCACCCCCTGCTCCAGCTCGCGGTTGAAGCGCTCCACGCTGCCCATCTGCTGGGCCAGTTGACCGCCCAGCAGCAGCATCATGAGCGTCACGATCAGTGGCCCGCTCAGGGCCGCCCAACTGCGTGCTACCTCCCACGTGCCCACCACGATCAACAGATCGTGCAAAGCCACCACCACAAACACCAGCCAGCACAGCGCCAACAGAATGTGCCCCCACTGGCGCCCTGCGGCGCGGGGGCGCCAAGCGTGCCATTGGAACTGAATGCAGTTGGCCAAGAAAACCGCCACCGCACTCAGCCATACCGCCATGAAAACCTGCCGCGCCATCGCCTGCGGCGCCAGCAGCGCTGCAGCAGCGCCCACAGCTGCCAGCACCCACAGCGCCCGCTCCACACGCGCAAAGCGCTGTGCGCCAAAGCGGAAGGTGAACAGGCATGCGCACAGCACATACCACACCAGTGCCACCATGCTGACACGCGACTTTGTCAGCGTGTCGGGCCAGGGCCAGGGCGTGTCGGCCAAAAATGTGGTCAGGTACACCAACCAGCCCAGCGACATCAGGCCAAACCAGCCATAGGCATGTTCTTGCCGCCGCAGGCACCACACCAGCAAAAACATCGCCCCCGCCATGGCCGACATCACGGCATTGATGAAATAAACCGTCTGCTGCTGCCAGTGGCTGCGCTCGTGTTGCAGCGCTACCTCTGGGGCAGACCCCAGCTGCAGCGTCCCCAACCCGGGCGACAGCACCGACAACCCCACCACGCGCACCCACACCGTGTTCACACCGGCGTTGAGGGCTGATTCGGGCAGCAGCCACCAGCGCGGCTTGTTCCAGCTGCGCGACAGCGGCTCCACCAGCGAGGCATCGCGCCACAGCAGATCGCGGTGGATGAACACCTCGCCCGCCATGCTCATGCCGCTCAACCCCAGGGCCACTGGCGCAGCCTCTGCTGCACCACCTGCGCAGCGGCGCTCCCAATCGATGCGATACCACACCGCGCCATCGTGGTTCGGCCAGCGGCGCGTCCACACATCGGGCAGCTGCACCGGCTCCCAGCCCTGCGCAGGCCGGTCGGCCATACCGCCCCGGGGCGCTGCATCGACACCGTCCAGGGCCCGCACGGCCATGACCGAGAGCACGCGCGGCGCACATGCCGAACCGCCCGGCGGGGCATCCGCTTGCGCCCAGACCGGCCCGCCCACCGCCAGCACCAGCGTTACCACCCACCTCGCCCATACCGCCAGCACGCCCTCGGGCCTGTCGCGCAGCCACCCCAGGCGCCCCATCACGCCAGCAACCCCCGGGCCCGCGCTTCATGCACAGCGCGGGTGCGTGAGGGCACGGCCAGCTTGCGGTAAATGCGTTTGATGTGGCACTCCACCGTGTGGCGCGACAAAAACAACTGCTCGGCAATCTCGCGGTTGCTCATCCCATCGGCCACCAGCCGCAAAATCTGCGACTCGCGTGCGCTCAGCGCCTCTTCCAGGGGGGTGATGTCAGCGGCGGCCACTGACGACACCGGCGCAGGCGCAGGCTGGGGTAGCAGCTGCAAAATGCGCCGCGCAATGAACGGATCAATCGGCGCGCCCCCGCGCAGCACGCTGCGGATCGACAGCATCACCTCCAGATCGTCGCGCTCCTTGAGCACATAGCCCGTCGCGCCCGCACGCAGCGCCCCCAGGATGGCGTCCTCGGAACTCCAGGCCGACACCACCAGAATGCCCAGCCCCGGGTCTTCCAGGCGCATCTGCTCGATCAGCGCCATGCCGTTGCCATCGGGCAGCGCCAAGTCCACCAGCGCCAGGGCCATCGGTTGCGCCGCAAGGCACACCCGCGCCTCGGCCAGCGAAGCGGCAAACACCAGTGCATCGGGCGCATAGCCCAGTTGCAGCAATACGCCGCGCAGGCGCTGCTGCAACAGCGGCTCATCCTCTACCACCAGCACCGGGACGGGCAGCGTCGAATCGGCAGAAAAAAACGAGGGATCGGACATGCTGGGGCGCCATGGGCACGTAAAAAAACGAATGGGCCATCCTAGGCCAGGCGCCCTGCCCCGCCTATCCCTGAGATTGGGGATTTTGCAAGAGGGGGCTGCAAATTACCCAATTTCAGGGATGTTGCAAAAAGCCACAAATGCCTACAGTCCATTGTCTCGCCAAAGAAGTGGATTGATTTTTGCCTCCAGCGCTGATGCACAGGGCGCTTGCAGCTATTAAAACAAGAGTAGAAAAGAACAAGACATGCGCATTTCCTTTCCCGTCAGCGCCACCCGGCGCAGCATCTGCGGCGCCGGGTACCAGCGCCAAGGCGTGGTACGCAAGCCGACCTTCTCTTCATGACCCGCCAAGGCACGGCCACCACCTGGTGGCCCACCGGCCTGCCCGGTGCAGGCAAAACCACCCTGCCGCCGCGCCAACGCCATCACCACCAAGAATCATCAAAATTAATAGCTACCAGCGCTTGCTGCATAAGCGCTAGAGGCCAAAAACACGTCAAGAAAGCAGACCATGACCATTGCCAGTACCAGCACCCTTGACACCACCGGCGCGGCCCCGCGTGAAGTCGTCTTTGTGGACAGCCGCGTCCAAGACGTGGCCACCTTGCTCAAGGGCTTGGCGCCCGGCGTGGAGGTGGTTTACCTGAAAGCGGGTGCAGACGGCCTGGCGCAAATGGCGGCCGCACTGGGCGAGCGCGGTGACGTGGCCACCGTGCATGTGCTGGCCCATGGCAGCGAAGGCCAGTTGTGGCTGGGCGGCACCTTTTTGGACAACAGCACCCTGGCGGGCCAGGCCGATGCCCTGGCGGTGCTGGGGCGCGGGCTGACGGCCGACGGCGACCTGCTGCTCTATGCCTGCGACCTGGGGCGCGGCGCGCAGGGCGCGCAGTTGGTATCGAATCTGGCGGCCTTGACGGGCGCTGACGTGGCCGCCAGCGACAACCGCACGGGCGCCCAGGGCGACTGGGCGCTGGAAATTGCCACCGGCCACATCGCGGCCCCGGTGGCCCTGTCGCACGACACCCTGGCTGCCTATGGCCATGCGCTGGCAACTTTGACCGTCACCAATAATTTAGACAGCGGCGCCGGGTCATTGCGCCAGGCCATTGTCAATGCCAACACCGCACCCGGTGCCGACACCATCGCGTTCGCGCCAGGTCTGAGTGGCTCCACCATCACCCTCAGCTCGGGGGAACTGAGCATCACCTCTGACCTCCAGATCAAGGGCGACATCGACGGCAACGGCACGCCAGACATCACCATCAACGGCAACGCAGCCAGCCGTGTGCTGAACATCACTGCTGGCACGGTGGTGCTGGACGGGCTGACTGTCTCCAACGGCAAGCTTCAAGGCAACCTCTCCGGCAAAGACGCCCTGGGCGCAGGCATTGCCGTCACCGGCACAAATACCCTGGCCACCATCGTCAACTCCTTCATTACCAACAACGTTGCAAACGGCTGGAACAGCGACTGGGAAATTACTGGAGGCAGTGCCGTTGGGGGGCTGTACATAGAAGCCAATTCCACCGTGCACATGGCAGCATCCTCTCTGACTGGCAACACCGGCACGGGCGGCAAAGGCGGTGATGGTAGTTACGACAACGGTAATGGTACTCACGGCGGCGACGGCGGGGATGGCACGGGCGGTGTGCAGGTGGTGAGCGGTGGCACTTTCCGCTATGAAGCCGACAGCGTCACCTTCAGCGGCAATGCCGGGATGGGTGGCGACGGGGGTACGGGGACGAACTATATCGGCAAGTTGGGTGTATCCACCCCCCACATTGCTGGCACCGCCGACGACACCTGGACCTACAACCTGCCCACCATCACCAGCCTGGACGGCGACAGCGTGGCCTGGGCCGGCGTGGGCAATACGGTGACACTCGACGCGGGCGGTGACGCATCACTGACGGATACCGAACTGGGTGCGCTCAACAGCGGCCATGGAGACTGGAACGGCGCCAGCCTGACCGTACAGCGCCCTGGCGCAGCGGTGACCAGCGACACCTTCGGCTTCGGTGCATCAAGCCTCTTTACCGCCAGCGACACGGGTGCCAGCGGCACCCTGCAATCGGTGCCAGGCGGGCAGACTTTCGCCACCTACACCCATACCGGCGGCGTGCTGACCATCAGCTTCACCAGCAGCGGCACGCCAGCCACCACCGCGCTGGTCAATGACGTGGTGCGGCACATCACTTACAGCAATGACACGCCTGCTGGCGATGCCACCCTGCGCTTCACGCTAAGCGACGGCGCGGCCAGCACCACCGCCGATGTGGCGGTGACCAGCGACACCATCTACGTCACCAGCGCCACGGACACCGCCACCATCGACCCCAGCAACGGCGTGAGCTTCAGCGAAGCCATCGCCATGGCCGCCGCCGATGCCACCGGCAGCCAGACCATCGTGCTCGCCTCCACTCTGGCGGGCCAGACCTTGGTGCTGGGCAGCGTGGCGATCAGCGAAAGCCTGACACTGGATCTGAGCGCTGCCAGCGGCGTAACGCTGACTGGCGGCACGCTGACGATCGATGGGGGCGCCTCCCTCACGGTCGTCAACGGCGCGGGCGACACCGCCACCTTCGCGACCGCGCTGGCCGGTGCGGGCGGGCTGACCAAGAGCGGTGCGGGCACGTTGACGCTGTCGGGCTCCAGCGCCACCCACAGCGGAGCGACTTCCGTCAACGCTGGCGCCGTGCTCGTCAATGGCGCGCTGGGCACTGGCCTTGTCACCGTGAGTGCTGGCGCCACCCTGGGCGGTAGCGGCAGCATCGGGGGCAGCGCCACCCTCACCAGTGGCGCCACCTTGTCTCCCGGCAGCGGCGCGGGCACGGGCGTGCTGACCATCAACGGCAATCTGGACATGCAAGCGGGCAGCACACTGGCTGTGCAGATCAACGGCACCACGGCGGGAACGGGGTATGACCAGGTGGTCGTCAAGGGAACGGTGCATGTTGCGGGATCGCTCTCGGCCACCCACGGTTACACGCCGGGCTCAGGCGACCGCTATACCTTGATCGCCAATGACATGACCGACCCCGTAACCGGAACCTTCAGCGGCCTGGCTGAGGGCGGTACGCTGACGGCGGGCGGCAACAACACGGTGTTGACTGCCAGCTACACAGGGGCAACGGGCAATGACTTCATCCTGAGCGCGCCCGTCGTCAACACCGCCCCCCGGTTCACCCTGCCCGACGGCGGCAAGCTCCTCGTGCCCGTGGGCAGCGGCCACGACCAGGCCTGGAGCGTCACCGTGCAAACCGACGGCAAGATCGTGCTGGCGGGCTATAGCGACAACGGCAGCAACGATGACTTCAGCGTGGTGCGCCTGCACGCCGACGGTACGCTCGATACCAGCTTTGGCACCGGCGGCAAGGTCTTCGTGCCCGTGGACAGCGGCCAAGACAAGGCCTACAGCGTCACCCTGCAAGCCGACGGCAAGATCGTGCTGGCGGGCACTAGCCACAACGGCAGCAACGATGACTTCAGCGTGGTACGCCTGAACGGTGACGGCACGCTCGATACCGACTTTGGCGGAGGCGGCAAGGTTCTCGTGCCCGTGGGCAGCAGCGACGACGTGGCCCGCAGCGTCACCCTACAGACCGACGGCAAGATCGTGCTGGCGGGCTATAGCAATAACGGCGGCGACTACGACTTCAGCGTAGTGCGCCTGAACACCGATGGCACGCTGGATACCGACTTTGGCACCGACGGCAAAGTCCTCATGCCCGTGGGCGGCTACGACCAGGTCTACAGCCTCGCCCTGCAAGCCGACGGCAAGATCGTGCTGGCGGGCAGTAGCCACAGCGGCAACAACAATGACTTCAGCGTGGTGCGCCTGAACGCCAATGGCTCGCTGGACACCGACTTTGGTACCGACGGCACGGGCAAGCTCCTCCTGCCCGTGGACAGCGGCAACGACCTGGCTTACAGCGTCACCCTGCAAGCCGACGGCAAGATCGTGCTGGCGGGCAGTAGCCACAACGGCAGCAACTATGACTTCAGCGTGGTGCGCCTGAACACCGATGGCACGCTGGACACCGACTTTGACGGCGACGGCAAGCTCCTCCTGCCTGTGGGCAGCAGCAGTGACTTGGCCTACAGCGTCACCCTGCAAGCCGACGACAAGATCGTGATCGCGGGCTTGAGCAACAACGGCAGCGACGTTGACTTCAGCGTGGTGCGCCTGAACACCGATGGCACGCTGGACACCAGCTTTAGCGGCGACGGCAAGCTCCTTCTGCCCGTGGGCAGCAGCGAGGACGTGGCCTACCGCGTCACCCTGCAAACCGACGGCAAGATCGTGCTGGCGGGCTATAGCTCGAACGGCAGCAACAATGACTTCAGCGTGGTGCGGCTGAACACCGACGGCTCGCTGGACACCAGCTTTGCCAGCACCCCCAGCCTGGGCCATACCGCCAGCTACACCGAAGACGCCAGCGCCGTGCTGCTGGAGCCCGGTGCCCATGTGCTGGACGCTGACCTGGCCGCCCAGGGCCACTACGATGGCGCCAGCCTGACCCTGGGCCGCAGCGGCGGCGCCAGCACCGACGACCTGTTTGGCGCCAGCGGCAGCCTCACGTTCAGCGGCAGCAACGTGGTGTGGAGCGGCACGACCATCGGCACATTCACCCAGACGGGGGGCACCCTGGCCATCACCTTCAACCATGCCGCCACCCAAGCCATCGTCAACGGTGCGCTGCAATCGCTGACCTACCAGAACACCAGCCACAACCCGCCCACCAGCGTGCAGGTGGACTGGCGCTTCAGCGACGGCAACACCGGCAGCCAGGGCAGCGGCGGGGCCTTGGCAGCGGCGGGCAGCACCACGGTGAATATCACGGCGGTGAACGATGCGCCCACCATCAGTGGTCTGCCGGGCACCGCGCAAGCGGTAACCGCAGGGGAGGCTGCAGCGCTTGAAGACTTTGCCGTGAGCGATGCCGATGGCGCTGGTGTCGTCTTGAATGTCACGCTGACGGCCACCAACGGCACCCTCAACGGGCTGACAGATGCAGACACCACCACGGCGGGCATCCAACTGAGCGGCACCGCTGCCACCCTCAATGCCGCCATCGCTGGTGCCACCTTTACCGCCAGCGCCGCTGGTGCGGCCAGCATCGGCGTCAGCGTGAGCGACGGCGTAGCGGCGGCGGTGACGGGGACTTACCACCTGAGCGCTGCTGCTGGGGTCAACAACGCCCCAGCCTTCAGCAACCTCGACGGCGCACCTGGCTACACCGAGAATGCCAGCGCCATTGCGCTGGACGCCTCGGTGGCGGTGTTCGATGCCGAGCTGGCCGCCCTGAACGGTGGCTTGGGCAACTACAGCGGCGCCAGCGTCACGCTGGCGCGCTCAGGGGGCCGCGCCGCAGAAGACGTGTTCAGCGCGCTGGGCAACCTGGCCTTCACCAACGGCGACGCGGTGCTCTCGGGCACCACGGTGGGTACCGTGACTAACGCCGGTGGCATGCTGACCATCACCTTCAACGCCAGCGCCACCCAGGCGCTGGTCAATGAAGTGCTGTCGAGCATCGGCTACGCCAACACATCCGACGCCCCCCCGGCCAGCGTACAGGTGGACTGGAGCTTCAGCGACGGCAACACCGGCAGCCAGGGCAGCGGCGGGGCCTTGGCTGCGGCGGGCAGCACCACGGTGAACATCACGGCGGTAAACGATGCGCCCACAGTGGCCAACGCAGTGCCTGACCAGAACGCCAAGCAAGATGCGGCCTTCAACTTCCAGTTCGCGGCCAACAGCTTTGCTGACGTGGACGGCGACACGCTCACCTACAGCGCGCAACTGGCTGGGGGCGGTACGCTGCCCAACTGGCTCCACTTCAACGCGGCCACCCGCACTTTCAGCGGCACACCGGCTCACAGCAACGTCGGCGCTGTCAGCGTTGATGTCATCGCCAGCGACGGTAACGGCGGCACGGTGACAGACACCTTCCGTATCTCGGTGGCTGCCGCATCGCCACCGCCACCGCCACCGCCACCGCCACCGCCACCGCCACCGCCACCGCCACCGCCACCGCCACCGCCACCGCCACCGCCACCGCCACCGCCACCGCCACCCGGAGATGATGACGGTGTTTCTGCCGAGGAAGAAGACAGCGTCCCGGGCATTCCCTCGCGGCCCGGTGGCCCGGTGGTCGTTGGGGACGGCAATGGCGACGGCATCAAAGACAGTGAGCAATCGCAGGTAACGTCGCTGAACTTGCGTCAGACCGACCGCGTCAGCAGCAACCCGCAAGCGCCTCAGACGCCAGTGACCCTGGTGGTTGGTAGCCAGAATGGCAAAGTCAGTGCCCAGGCGGGCAACGCCAAAATCACCAGCATCGGCCAGAAAGACGCGCCCGCAGACCTGCCCGATGGCTTCAGCGCGCCGCTGGGTCTGTTGGGTTTTACGGCCACGGTCGATACCAAGGGGGGCACGGGAAGCTTCAGCTTCTACCTGGACGGTGCCCTGGACATTGACGGCTACTACAAACAAGACGCCAGTGGCACCTGGGTCAACCTGGCCAGTGCGGCCAACGGCGGGCGCGTGGTCACCGAGCACGGCAAAACCCGCTTGGACTTTGTCATCCAGGACGGTGGCCAGTTCGACCTGGACGGCAAAGCCGACGGCGTCATCACCGACCCCGGCGCCCCCGGAAAAATGGCGCTCGTGCCCCCACCAGTCGATAGCGACCATGACCAGTTCCCTGACGCCCTGGAGGCAGCCCATGGCCTGACCGTAGGCGTCAAGGACAACGACGTCTTTGGCAGCCCCAAGCTCTACGCCATGCAGCTGTACCGCGACACTTTGTTCCGCGAGGCCGAAGGCGCCGGGCTCACCTACTGGCAAGAAGTGCTCGGCAGTGGCGCGCAAAGCCGTGCGCAAGTGGCCAACGCC